>CAZIDC010000276.1:0-4642 GCA_964537885.1 uncultured Syntrophaceae bacterium
ATTGGCAGGAGAAGAAAGTGGAATTGCCCAAAGGAGAGCCAGAGAATCCTTTGACCTGGGAGGAGGTGGTGGAAAAATTTGCAAGTTCAGTTCGGTCGGTATTTTCTTCGGGGCACCAGGAAAACATCGTAAAGGCGGTGAGGGGTTTTGAAAGAATTTCTGAGGTTGAGTCTTGGATCATGACCTTGAGAGGGAACAAATGAATCTCCAAATGGAAGAGGAATCTAAGTTTTCCAAAATTTTATCTGGAAAGGAGAGAAAAGGATGAGAAGGAATAATAAGCTTCTATGGATGATGGCGATCTGCGCTTTTATTTTGTCCTTGCCCGCGGCGGGGGAAGTCCTGGCACAGCCGACCAAGATGATTGTGACCCATGAAATTTCCGTGTCCCACTGGAAACATCCGCTCATGGAAAAATATGGGAAATTGTTGGAAGAGCGCACCAAAGGAAAGCTTAAAGTTGAACTCTACCCGGCCGGACAGCTTTACGCCGACAAGGCTGCCGTGGCAGCCCTGGGAACCGGATCGGTTCACATGACCTGGCCGGTTACCGTGAACGTAGAAACCCTCGTTCCCGCTTTTGCATTGATGAATTTTCCTATGTTCATAGAAGACGATCTGATGCTGAAGAACCCGCAATTCAGAAAAGATTTGCGGGAAATGCTCTCCAGGCTGCTGGCTCCCAAGAACATAAGATTAATGGGTATTGTGCGGACTTCCGAAGCCCTGTGTATCTTTAAGAAGGGGGTCACCCCGAAGACGGTTGCCGACATGAAGGGCCTAAAAATCAGGACCACGGGGGGTTTGGTCTGGCTGGATATCTATAAAGCATGGAAGGCAACGGCCGTGGGGATGCCCGCTTCGGAAATGGCTGCGGCTTTGGCTCAAGGGGTCATCGACGGCATCCATACCTCGCCCGCAGGGTGGTCCCAGATGGTGGGGATAGCCGCTCCCTATGGCCTCAAGATGCCCGACTTTTACATTGCCACCTACGAAGTCTTGGTGGATGACAAATGGTACCGAAAGTTGCCCAAGGATGTTCAGGGGATCATGCAGAATACTTTGGATGAATTACTTACGGCTCAATGGCAAGACGGCATCAATCAGGATGACAAGGAACTTAAGTTAATGGAAAGCAAGGGGGCCAAAATCCACGTTGTTCCCCGGAAGGAATTGAAAGAGCGATGGCTTCCCCTTTGCAAGCCAGCCTTTGAAAACTTTTCCAAAAGATTCCCGGAGGCCTATAAAGAAGCAAAGGCTTTGAAAGACAAATATGAAAAATAACCCCGAGGTGAAGAGGTAGGGTCTTCCTCCCCACTTCCATCCAAGAATTTAAAGAGGAGGCGCGATCAGGAATGAGAGAAATCAGCATTTATCGCAGCACATTGGTTACCCCGGCCAGCAGTTTGAAGATGATGGAGAAAGCAGCGGGGGCCGAAGGGGATATTCTCATATTTGACCTGGAGGACGCTGTCGCCCCGGATCAGAAGGCTGCGGCCCGGGAGAACATTCTGAACATCGTTGCTAAAATAGATTTCAAGAATAGGGAATGGGGAATCCGGATCAATGGAGTTCACACCCCCTATTTTTTCGATGATCTTCTGCTCCTCCTGGAAATTTCCCGTCCCCTTACCGTTGTTCTACCGAAAGCGGACAGTCGCGAAGACGTCGTTATTTTGGATTGCATGCTCTCTCAACTGGAATTTAAAAATCCAGCCCTATCTCCCCTATGGGTTCAAGTGCTCATCGAGAGCTCTTCCGGTTTGGAAAGGGTCCATGAAGTTTGCCGGGCCACTTCCCGGGTGACCGCGGTCATCTTCGGGGCGGGCGACTATACCGCCGACACGGGGGCTTCTTTCACCCGAAACGGGCTTTTCTATGCCAGGAGCAAAATCGTCGTGGCCGCCGCTTTTGCCGGGATCCAGCCCATTGACAATGTTTCCCCGGATTTTCGGAACCTGGAAGCCCTGGAGGAAGATGCCCGATTGGGGAAAGAATTAGGATTTACCGGCAAATGGGCCATTCATCCGGCCCAGGTTGAAGTGATTAATAAGGTATTTAGCCCCACGGTAGAGGAAGTGAAAAAGGCCAAAAAAGTCATCCAAGCTTATGAAGAAGCCAAGGCCAAAGGCATCGGGGCCATCAGCGTGGACAATCAAATGATCGATGAAGCCGTTTTGAAGATCATGCAGCGCAGATCCAACCTGGCCAAAAAAGTAGGGACTTGGGACCCGGTGGAACTCTGAATATCGATTGAGGCGGTGGCGGAAGTCTTACTAGGGAGTCCATAATTGAGAAGACATATTCTTCCAAGAACTTCCTCTAACCCCGATGGTCTTCACTTAGGCTGTCACCGTTCACCCTGAGCTTGTCGAAGGGTGCGTCGCTCCGGCGTTCATGCTTCGATCCTGCGTTTCGCGGGAGAAGAACGGCTTAGTCTTCAGCGTCCATACAATTATGGACTACTTAGTAAGTCAAGGCAAAAGGCGATTCAGACGAAAAAGGAAGAATCTCTCCAAATCCATTCGTTAATAATGCAAAGGTATTAAATGATCTGTCATTGCGAGGAGCGGAGCGACGAAGCAATCCCAGGAAGAACGAGTTTGCCGCCCCCTTCTGGCTCGCAACGACTTGTAAAGATATTTAATGCCTTTGTATTAAATAAGGAAACCCTATTCCAAGAGTCCCACAAGGAGGAGAAATTGGTGACAATCCTTCTAAAAGTTTGGAGAATCATTGAACAGGATGTTATCCTCAATATAGCCACCGTTCTCTTCATGATTTCCTTTGGCTGGATGTTACTGGAAGCACTGAGCCGGCAGCTCCTTTCCTATTCTTTTCCCATCAGCGAAGAAATCGTGGTCTATGGTTTGATGTGGGCGGCTCTCCTGTCCATTGCCCAAGGGGGGCGGGCGGGCGTTCACATCCGGATTGACCTTATTGTAGGCTACCTGCCGAAAAGTTGGCAAAAAGGCCTGTCGGTGGTTACCTTGAGTTTGAGTTTCCTCTATTGCTTGATCATTTTGGGCTCGAGTTTCCAAGTCATTCCTCACCTGAAAGCAATAGGTTTGGTTAGCTACTCTCCGCTGGAATGGCCCATGTGGATGGTTACCCTTTGTATTTCCATTGGGTCTTTTTTGCTTTGTCTATTCTATCTGGAGTGCGCGATTAAAGAAATCTTGTCTCTTAGAGAACGGGGAAAAGGGTGAAGGATAGCCGCAATCCTTAGGGAATCATTTAATTTTCATCGGTTGAATGAAAAGGGGAAACTAAAACTCCGAATTGGAATTACTCCTTAAAGAGAATGGCCTGGAGAAAACATTGCCAGGGCCATAGGCGGGGAGGAAGAATGGTTGCGTTGATTTTTGCGGTCATCTTACTTGTGCTTTTGGCCACGGGGATCCCTATCGCCGTGGCCATGGGCCTTACCGGGATCACCTTGCTTATGATCTTTCATGGAATTCCCACGCAGGTCATTACCCAGACCATTTTTAAGAGCCTCGACAGCTTCCCTCTTGCGGCCATCCCGTTTTTCATCTTATTGGGAGAATTTGTTCAGAAAGGAAACCTGGCTCCCTATGTAATGGATTTAATCAACGTTTTCTTACGTCGTTTTCGGGGCGGCCTGGCGGTCGCGGTGATCCTGACCAGCGTCTTCTTCGCTGCCGTCTCTGGCTCCAGCGTTGCCTCCGCTGCCGCCCTGGGCAGGAACATTACCGATATCATGGATCGGGAGAAATACCCCAAGCGCTTCTCCGCCGGGCTGGTGGCTGTGGGGGCAACCCTGGGTATTATGATTCCTCCCAGTTTGATTTTCATCATCATCGGGACCATGGTGGGATTACCCATTATTACCTTGTTCACTGCGGGGATCCTCCCTGGAATCGTGGAGGCCACCGGCCTGTCCATCGTCGCCTATTATTTGAGCAGAAAAAATCGATGGGGCATCGTGCAAAAAGAGCATATTTCTATCAGGAAAGTCAGCACCCTAACCGGGCGCGCCGGTGCCGTCTTATTTACCCCGTTTTTAATTTTGGGAGGAATTTATTTAGGCTGGTTTACCCCCACCGAAGTGGCTGCTGTGGCAGCGGGATACGCCCTTTTTATCTCCCTTCTCTTTTACCGGAGCTTGCCATTCGGAGAGGTTTGGGGTTGTTTCAGGGGAGCTCTTTTGACCACTGGAATGATCTATTTCATTTTCATCGGTGGAACTCTCCTGGCCTTTATGCTCACGCGGCTGGGGTTGTCCCAATTGATGGTGGAAACCATCACCAAAGCGCAGATCAAGCCCTGGCAGTTCCTGCTGATCATCAACATAATCCTGTTGGGCTTGGGCTGTGTGCTGGATGGGGTCTCCATCTGTATCCTATCTGTCCCGATTTTGTTTCCGATGGCCCAGGCAGTTGGCGTGGATCTCATCCACTTCTCTGTGGTCATGACTGCGAATATCGAGATCGCCACCCTCACCCCTCCGATCGGTCTTAATCTCTTCGTCATGAGTGGGGTGACCGGACTGCCGGTCCATGAAATTGTCCGGGGAGTTACTCCTTTCTTTGCCATGAGACTTTTCATGCTCATGGTCATCACCTATGTTCCATGGCTAAGCTTATTGTTACCCTCTCTGGGAGGTTATCTGTAAATG
>CAZIDC010000277.1:0-4637 GCA_964537885.1 uncultured Syntrophaceae bacterium
TGGTTTATGATCCGGGTAAACTCCTGTGCTACTACCGACAAGCGTAGCATCCTGGGGGTTATATGGATAAAGACTGGTAAAATGGGCAAGTCACTCCCGATGAATAAGTTAGAAAGAAATATTAGAGTGATTTCCGCCGAGATTTGGCTTGAAAATCGAGGCTGCTTCCAAAGGCAATTTTTCATAGAAAGAATCAAAAAAAAACAAAAAAAATACTTGACAAGGGCCCCCGAACAAAATATGTTTACAAACAATTCAACCCGAAGGTTCAAAATCCTCCCTGAAGAGAAGGACCATGAATACCAAATGCCTCCCATGGACCGGCTGTCTTCTTTTCGCATGGATCTTTCTTTTCTCCTCCGCCTGGGCCGGGCAGGTCGTCACCCAGGAAAACAAAGCCTGGGCTCGAAAGGCGGTGGAGGGAGAAAAGGCCTTAAAAGCCCCCACCCCCCAAAATTCTCTAGCTGTTCTATATTTCAAGAATCAGACCGGCCAGTCTGAACTCGATCCTCTCCAAAAGGGGATCGCCCTCTTGCTGATCACCGATCTTTCGAAAGTAAAAGGCCTCCAAGTCGTGGAAAGAGTTCAACTCCAAGCCTTGGCGGAGGAATTGGGCCTGGGAGCTTCGGGCCTGGTAGACCCTGGCACGGCCCCCCGGATGGGAAATCTCTTGGGATCCCGGTGGATCGTGGGAGGAGATATTCTCAAGGGAAAGATCGACGAACTGCGTATTCAGTCCAGACCCCTGGAGGTGATGACCCAGAAAATTCTCGGGGAACCGTTTTCCGAGGGGCAGCTTCGCGATTTGTTCCGCATCGAAAAGGAAATTCTCTTTGATTTGATCAATCTTTTGAAGATCGAGGTCACCCCCCCGGAGCAAGAGGCCCTGCAGAAGCCCTGCTCCATGAACCTCCGGGCGCTGACTGACCTTTTCAGGGCCATCGAGGCAAGCGACCGCGGGCAGTACAAACAGGCCGGCGAGCTCTATGAGGCCGCCCTCCAGGAAGATGCAAGAATCTGCCTGGCCCGGGAGAGTCTCCAGGAGCTGAAGGCTCTCAGGCTGGTGCGCGGGAAGAAGAGTCGGGAGGTGCTGCGGTCTCTGCGCGACCAGACCTCCCTCACGGACCAGCTCAGCCCCGAGGACCCCGGCAAAAGAGCGAAAACCCCCAAAGATGTAACGACCCCCAGCAGCATCAGAATCATCTTTCCCTGAAGAAGGGAGGGAGCCATGAGATATCGGTATTTCTTATTCCTGATCTTGACCCTGTTGCTCGTACACCCCGGGTGCGGGGGCGGTGGACCTTCGGACAGCGGCTCCTCCACCACCCGGGTGGAAATTGTCTTGGGAGAGACCAAAACCGGCTCTCAAGAAACCGGAACCATCCTTAAAGAAACGGACCAAATCCCTCCCGGCGTAGTCACCATGCGGTTTAACATTAGCTCCCCTGACATGGAGACCATCCAGCGGTCAGTTCCAGTAGTAGAAAAAACTACCATTACCGAGACCTTCGAAGTCCCCGTGGGGCCGAGCCGGCGCTTTCTAATCGAAGCTCTGGATTCTGTCGGGAACGTAGCTTTCCAGGGAGATGTTTATGCCACCGTGGGGGTAACTCCCCTCACCCTCACCATTACCATGGTCTCTACCGTTCCAATGTTGTCAAATCCTGTTTATTCTTTAGTGGGATTAAACAACTACGTAGACCCTGCGGGTGGTCTGCCTTATAGCACTTACAATATCGGTTTTGATTATAGTGATATTAATGGTGATGCAAATGCGGAGGCCGGCGCTACTCTGAGGCTACAAGCTCAGTTCATTGGTGGGTACTATTACGATAATGATATGACCCATGTATTAAGTGGGATTAATGGATATAGCGGATCAGTCCGCTTCGATGTACACATACGATGGGATATTACGACCCGTGTCGTTGAAACGATTACTTTGACCGATGGGGGTAAGAATATAAGTAATGCACTAGAATTACACATAGATAGACCGGAAGGTGCGAATTGATCTGCGAATATTAGCTGCAATGAGGTTTCAGATATTTTCCCTGAGGCGCTGTATAAATTCAAAATAGCAATGGTTACTAATTGACGGCAATAGGAACACCAGTGGCCGCCGGGACGCACCCTTTTCCTATAAAAACCATCATGCCAATTCAGTAACCACGGCGGACAACGGCGTATCTGGAAGCCGCGAAAAGCTTTTCAGAGAATTCAGCCGCCAATTTACAGGGGCCTTGACGAAAACGTTCCTGATGACCTACGGTATTACTCGGTCCCAGTGTTGAAGGCCGAAAGCCTCCGGACTGACCATAGAGGCTATTGGAAGGCTGCTTATTTCCTATGATCAGATTTAACGATCCCCTGAATCACTTCACAAAGGATTGCGGTAATATTATCATCCCCTCCGCCAAATTGGCCTTATGGATCAATCTTTCTACCTTATTAGGGAGAGAATATAAAGGTGGGGGGGCAGGTCTGGAATCAATCGAGGTTCCATTCCTTATATGAGAGAGATCGTGCGGGCAACCCGAAAGGATGAATGACGATGAAAAAACATATTGGGATTATAATCCTTGCGGCTGCTTTTTCCTTTGGCGCCAGCAGCAGTTCCGCCGCTGATATCGAAGTCCAAACCGGTTTCGAATTCGACTGGTGGAGGGATGATTCCAAGAATGTCGGGTACCAGGGATACGTCCCGCTGAAAATTTCAACCCAAATCAGCGATTTCTCCCTCAGCCTTCTTGGGGGCTACGCTTACACAAATTATGACCCCCATGTGGGGGCAGGCCGGTCTCTGTCCTACACCCTCGATACCAAAATCAATCTATCCTATGAAATTCTGGACAGGCTCCCCTTTGATATTCTTTTAGGTCTTGGCTTCAACCTCCCCACGGGCAAGACACCCCTCCGGCAGGAAGACCTCGTCCTGATCATGGACCCGGATCTGGTTTCCATCACCAAATTCGGGGAGGGCTTCAATATCAACCCGACCTTAACAATTGCCAAAGAGTGGGGAGACTGGACCGCGGGGGTGGGAATCGGGTACGTTTGGCGGGGGGAATACGACTTTACCACCGAGCTTCGGAACTATGATCCCGGAAGCATATATACGGCCACGGCGGAGGTTCGTTACGATTTTTCCCTCGCTTGGCGCGCCCGTCTTTTCGGCCAGTACGCCTGGTACGATAAAGATCAGGTGCAAAACCATGATTACTACCGGGAAGGGGATTTCTTCCTGGTGGGCGGGGGACTCGGGTACTCCCAGAAAAGCTGGAACGCAGCCTTTACCCTTCGCTACATCTTCCGGGGAAAGAGCGAATTTCAGGACGTCTCCGGGACCCTGGTCACTCCCGGCAATACTAACTATGGGGATGAGTGGATTGCCGACGCTCTGGTGCGGTTTTTAGTGAGCGACCAGACCACCCTGTGGACCCGGATTCAGGGGCTCTACATTCAGGAAAACGGTTTTCCCTCCACTTCCGCCTTCCATGTCGGCCGCCGGGAGAAAGGTTCCCTGGAACTGGGGGGGAAAAGGGCCTTTGGACAACACGTGGATGCGGGGCTCGCGGTCCGGGGATTTCTCATGCACGACGAGGAATCCCAGTATCCCCAATACAAAGGGGAAACGGATTACCGGGGATTCTCGGTGATCGGAAATGTAACCGCCAGGTTTTAAAGGGATCCGCCAATTAGAGCAGTTCTTCCGCCGCCTTCCGGGCCGCGGTAATCCAATCCATCATATCCCTTGAAAAGACCGTCTTCTGCACGGCCTTCCTGACTTTCCCCGTTTCCACCTCCACCAGGCGAAGGTCGAGGCGGATCTGATCGCCCGCGGTCAGGTACCCGCCGAAGATCATCCACCTCGCCCCGATGATCTTTCCCAGGCGGAGCCGGGTTGTCTCCTCCGCCAGGGAGGCGGTTCCCAGCCGCAGCTCCTCCAGGGCCAAGATAAGACGTTTTCGCTCCACCACCACGTAATCCCCTTTTTGCTTAAGGGCATCGATGACCTGATCGGCCAGGAGTTCGCCCATCCCCGGCTTGGCTGCCGGCGAAGGGGACAGGTCTTCCATGGGCCAGACGGCTATGGCCGCGCCCTGTTCCGGCAGGTGCGGAGGGGCCGCGCAGGAAGCGAAAAAAAGAAGGGCGCTTACCACCAAAAGGAAAAAGCCCATAGGGAAACTACCCATTTGATTTCGGATTGCAGATCTCGGATTTTCGATAGTCCGTTTGTTCCTTTCATTCCAAACCTGTAACCTGCGATCAAGCAATCATCTCAATGCAATCTCTTCCATCTTTTCTTGGACCTTGTCGTCCCCCTTCAGGGGCCGGTCCTGCTTCAAAACCTTGCCGTAGCAAAGGTCTGGCTCCACCCGCACCGCCTCGAGGTGGGCGACCGGGCGGGGAGCGGAGCTGAGCACTTTCCCTTTGTAGAGGACCGCTTCCCCTTCCTCCAGGACTTCAAACTTCGTCCCCGGTACTACACCCTGTTTAGCCCCGAGGTTCAATTGGAAGTCCATCACTTCCTGAGCTTTACGCGCCAGGGCCACCGCAAAAGGATCGTTCTTTTCCAAGGCCAGGGCCTGGCGGTAAGACTCCAGCGCCTTGTCCCAATTCCCTTCCCTCTGATA
>CAZIDC010000278.1:0-1818 GCA_964537885.1 uncultured Syntrophaceae bacterium
TTACAGAGTTTCTTATATGATCGAAGCGGGAAAAGAAAAGGATACTTTGGCATTAATACCGCAATTCTATGATTTTTCTTGACTTTATAGCTGCTGAGTTATATATAAAGGCATCAAGGGGCTAACTTTTCAGTCTTCCTTTAACCACCCGAAGAGAAGTATTTAATGAAACAGGTCGTCATCGAAAACCCTGTTATCAACTCCCCTTTCGTTTCTCCGATGCTTTTTTAATCGTTACCCCGGGGATTACGATCAAGGACCGCTTGCGGGTGCTTCTGCCCAATGACCCGCAGAACTATTACCGGCAACGGGATGTTTTGCCGGCCGAGCTCATGGATGATCTGGGCAAGGCCAAAATTATCATTACAAATTTTCATGCTTTCAGGCTGCGGGAACGCAACGAGGCAGGAAGATTGACCAAGAAAATCCTTGCCCAAGGGGGTCGCCGGCGAGTCCAAAAAAGACAAGGCAGCCAAAGTTTCCACCGCCCGCACATTGTGGGTGCCGGCAGTCAATAACCACGGCGTTGGTAAATGGGCCTTCCTGGAGATTATTGATCCCTGGAATGCCAAAAACGACATTCGAGCAGCCCTCCAAAAAGGGCAGGATGAACAGGCCGGGGAATTGGAAAAATAGGACCAATGGCAGGAAAAATAAGGTTGGATCAAGGGCAAATTGAAGTGGTGGATAATTTAATGGCCGGTATTTTGCGGGGCAAGACGGCGTCAGAACGCATTCGGATCGGGTTTGACCTGTGGCAATCGACCCGGAACATGTTGCTGGTACATCTCCGCAAGACTCATCCCGACTGGAACGCTGAGAAGATTAAACATGAGGTTGCCAGGAGGCTCTCCCATGGGGCCATTTGAGCTGCTAAAAAAAGTTGTGGATGTCTTCTCGGACCTACAAATCTCTTATCTTGTCACCGGGGCAGTCGCCTCGATCGCGTATGGGGAGCCCCGTCTGACCAACGATATAGACATTGTGGCCGATTTGAAAGAAGATCATGTTGATGGTTTAGTGAGGGCTTTTCCACCTGATGATTTTTATATTGATGAGGAGATGGTGCGACAGGCTATCCAAAAGCATGGGCAATTCAATATTATCCATCCTTCATCAGGACTCAAGGTGGACGTGATGATCAAGAAGAATACTCCCCATGACAAAAGTAGGTTTGAACGCATACGCCGGATTTTTCCCATGGAATCGTACCAAGCGAATTTCTCCGCCCCCGAAGATGTGATCATAAAAAAGATGGAATATTACAAAGAAGGAGGCTCCGATAAACATCTCCGGGATATCGCCGGGATCTTGAAAATCAGCGGCGAATCAGTGGACCGGAATTATATCTTCGAATGGGCTCAGCATCTCGGCCTGCTTGAAATTTGGGATGCCATTCAGAAGAAATTAAATGAGAAGTCTTGAAAACTCGCATTTCAAAGAAACACGTCATTCGCGAATCCCGGATCGAGTCCGGGGCAGGCGCCGGAATCCGGTTATTTCAATACATTCTGTCCGCCTCAGGCGGACAGAATATTTATAAGCCTTTGAAAAGACTGGATTCCGGCTTTCGCCGGAATGACGAATTCTATGGAACTTCGACTTTTTACGAATTCATCATCATTAGATCCTTCCATTAGTTGGCCCGCGGATGAACACGGGTATTCAGCATGTTGCTGGAGGGACAGTCCTGCGCTTGGCGATGAGGCCGATGGCCGAAGCCACCGTCCCAAATTTCACGAGCGCACCAGCCAGAGGTTTTGCAACATTCATTCCTTTCCGTCCCCATGACTTTCATGGATTTCCAAGGATTCTACG
>CAZIDC010000278.1:1918-4614 GCA_964537885.1 uncultured Syntrophaceae bacterium
CAACATTCATTCCTTTCCGTCCCCATGACTTTCATGGATTTCCAAGGATTCTACGATCCATCGAAGTTCATCTATTGTTTTACGAAGATCATCCGTCTGACCGTGGTCCCCGGACAGCAGAGCTTCGATCGTGGCCAGTTCATCTTGAACATACTGTAAAGCCTGTTTCCTCATCCCCTCGATCGCTTTATTGATCCGCTCCTCCCACTGGGCGGCTAAGCGGGAAAGGTTCACGGCCACTTCACCGGGAACTTGCCGCCAATAGTGCCTCTCAATGAACCGCCGAAAAATAAACATGGGGATCAGAAACCAGATCAAATCGATGTGGTAATCAAAGGTTCGGCTCGTTTTGATATCGGGTTGGCTGGGTTCGATTACGGCAATTTTCCAATCGGCCTCCGCCAGTCTAACCCCCAATACTTTTTCGACGTTTTGTCCTAAAATGTTCCGAAACACCCCCAGGGAGCGGGAAAGCCCGGCGTGAGCCTCATTTAGCGTTCTGAAGAAATGCCTGTGTTCAACCCGGGAAACACGCTTAAGCTTTTCCGTTAGGTTTCCCCTCAGCCATTCTTCGTACCGGCGGGTGAGTTGCCAGAGATTTCCTTTCCAGGCGGCCATCTTTTTCCCAAGTTTCTCCCTGAGCGTTTTTTTAAGAAAAGGCTCCTGGCAATCCTCCAGGCGTTTCATGATCAGCAAGCGGGTCTGTTTGGCGTTTTCCCGGGCAATGAGGTCGGATTTGACTTTCTCATCCAAAATGAGTTTCCGGTACTGCTCCCGTTCCCGATCGGCCTGCAGGGAGGTTTTCAGGGCAATGGCCAGATACCCCAGGCAGCTTTTCCCGAGGTATTGGGTTTTATGATGCCGAATTCCCTTAAACTCGGCCTTCTGGTTTATGGATATTTTCCAAAAAAACTCTTCCTCGATCCGCTGTCTCAGTCGTTCCGTATTCGTACGGAAGGAATTTTTGTCAATTCTGTTTTTTGGCTCTGTTTTAAAGCTTGGGCATGGGAAATAAGCGAAAAGACGGGGCCCGTCAAGTCGGGAGAAAAACCGGGCTGCAAAATCAGGAAAGAGGGGGTGGGCGAAACGCCGCCTTAACAGCCCTGGCACTCTTTTTTCAGGTAATCATGCAGGCGAAGGTGGACTTCTTTGGGCATAGGCTCGCAGCTGGCGTATTTATAAAGGGTGATGGTTTTCTTCAGGGAGTCCACAAAAAGCAGACAGGGGTGGCAGTCTTCCATATGCCGCTCTAAATCCTGACAGAGCTTCGGGTCCAGCTCTCCGTCAAGATATTCCGAAAGTCTTTCTAAGATCTCTTGGCATTTCATGGTTTATCTTCCCCTTTGATCGTCTGGTTTCAAAAACTTACCCCCGTTAAGCTCTTCGTCCTTTCCCGGGTCCTCCGGTCTGCTCAGTTGTCCCTTTTTCCGAAATAACCGCTCAGCATCCCCCGAAGAGTGAGGCGGGCGCGGTGCAACCTGGATTTGACCGCCGCCACCGAAATGCCCAGGGTCTCCCCCGCTTCGGTATTGGAAAGCCCTTCTACGTCCCGCAGGATAAAAACTGCCCGGTACTCTGCTGGCAATTCCTCTAAGGCTTCAAGCATCTTCTCCCTCGATTCTTTATTCAGGAGGACCTCTTCCGGTCTTTCCGGCCATTCCTGCATTTGGGGGTGGGCGCCATCTTCATGTTGCGGAAGATAATCTTCAAGGGGTAATAATTTTGCGGGTTCTGCTCCCCGGTGACGGATCTTCATCAGGCAGACATTTGTGGCCAGGCGGAAAAGCCAGGTTGAAAAAGTAGAACGGCCTTCAAAGCTCTTTAGCCCGCGATATACCTGCAAAAAACTCTCCTGCAGCGCATCCTCGGCATCTTCCTGGTTACGCAGCATGCGCATCGCCAAGCGGTAAACCTTTCCTTCATACCGGTTCACCAGCCCTTCGAAGGCCTGATAATCGCCTTTTTTAACTTTTTCAACTAGGGTTTGATCCGATAAATCCAACATTTAGATGCCTTTCCGTGAGAAAAGGTTCAAAGATAGCGAATAAAGAGATAATCGACTATACCCAAGACCTAAATTTCTTTCAAGATTTTTCCTTAACCGGGCCGCCCTTGTTAATCATTTTTCCACTTGGCCTTTCGTTTCTCCCCAAACGCTCCTGGCTCTTCGGAAAAATCATGAGTCCCAATAAGCGTGTTGAAGAGCATCGCTTCGATTCGCAGCCCCGCGGTCAATGGCTCTCCGATCCCCCGGAGGACAGCTTCCTTGTCTGTCCGGATGGCCCCCTGGGGAAACTGACTGATCATCTCCGCCAATTCCAGACGCCGTTGTAAGACCTTGCCCTTGGGGACGACCGCATCACCAATCCCATGGCCACAGCCTCCTGGGCATTGATTCTCTTGCCGGTAAGGATTAACTCCATGGCCCTTCCCAAACCAACCGCCCGCCAGAGCCTCTGGGTGCCGCCGTCTCCCAGGCCCACGTTCCACCTTCGTTCCAGGCAGCCGAATGCGGCGTGGTCAGCGGCAACGCGCATGTCTGCAGCGACCCTTAAAGAAAAAGACAGGAACGGACCAAAGGGGAGTTTTTCAGGTTCTGGGAAGGGTACGAAAATTCTTGGAGAAGAATTCGTCCAGCCGAGGAATCTTCTCCATATCGATGGTGATGACCCGGAAAACTTCCCGGCGCAGCGGAT
>CAZIDC010000279.1:0-4607 GCA_964537885.1 uncultured Syntrophaceae bacterium
GTCATTTCATCGAAGTTTTCTTTTCCCGCCCCCGCTGCGCTTTGCGGAAGGCAAGGAGGGAGGCTATGGAAAGCAGTATCCCGCCGATGCTTGCGGCGCAATATAACTTTCCTTCCGGGCCCTTGGCAGGTTTTCATAAAATATTCGATCAACTAATTTGGAGATGATACGGATAAAAAAATAGAGATTTTATTCGGCATTCTGACACCTGGATTCCTTTGGATTATCACGGGACCAGCACCCGCAGCGCCTGGGGCAGGACCCGCAGGGTAAAGGGCGTCTGGCAGAGGAATTCTCCGTCTCCATAAAGGTCCATGGGAATCGAAGATTCCACCCGGGCAGTGGTTGAGCGGTAGTAATGGACTTCGGGCATATCGATGTGTTCCCCGGCGAAGACGGTCGGGAAAAATCGATAAAGGCGGAATGTTTTCACCGGGTCAATCCAGCAGATATCCAAAAGGCCGTCGTCCGGTTCAGCCAGGGGGGTAATCTGCATGCCTTTGCCGTAGCTCTTGATATTCCCGAAGGCGACCATCAACACTGGCCCCTGCAAGGCTTCCCGGTCCAAGCGCAGGGATATTTCTTTCGGCCGATAGGTTAATGTTTTCAAAAGTACGGGCAGGATATAGGCCGCCTTGCCCTTGAGGAAAGGGCTTATCTTGTTGGCCATGGCATTCACTTCCGAGTCAAAGCCCACTCCTCCGACGCCGGCCATAAATTGACCCGAATCCACTTGGATCACGTCAATCTTGCGAATTTTTCCGTTCAGGAGGAGGTCGCAGGCGAAATCCAGGTCCTCTTTGATGCCCAAGTTTGCGGGGAAATCATTGCCGGTGCCCATCGGGATAAATCCGAGGATAAAGCGGCTTCCTACCATAGCCTGGAGAATTTGATGGTTCGTCCCGTCCCCCCCGCAGGAAATGATAAAGTTGTAACCTTCCCCCTGGGCCTGGCGGGCTAAATGGGTTACGTGCTCCGCGCTCTCTGAAAATTGCAGGTGAAAGGCGGCCTTCCGGTCGAGGAGTTTCTGGCGGAGCAGGGGAAAGAGCTTCCTCCCTTTGCCGCCGCCAGCGGTAGGATTAACGATAATCTTAATCTTTCGCGGAATTTCTTCCAGCAAGGGGAACTCCCATCCTGAAGGAAAGATTTTATTGCTTATGTCCTATCAAATTATGAAGCGTTTGACAAGGGTTTTTAACCCAAAAACGGCGAAATCTTGCACAACCGTTTCAATGGGTGTAGGATAAAAGCGGACATGGGAACCGGACTGAAAATTTTCTACCGCTTAGGTATCGGTATTTTTTTATTACTCGCCGGATTGGCCTACGGTTGTGGCCAAGGAAAAGAAGAGACTGGCCCGGCCAAGGAATCGCCAAATCCTTCCATGATCGGCCCGCCGGCTTATGGCGACCTTTTAATTCAGGGTTCGATCGGGGACGCGAGCAACCTTATCCCCATGCTGGCCTCGGACTCTACCTCCCACGATATTTCCGGATTGATCTTCAACGGACTGGTAAAGTACGACAAGAATCTCAAATTAGTGGGAGACCTGGCGGAATCCTGGGGGGTTTCCAAGGACGGGTTGACCATCACCTTTCGGCTTCGCCAAGGGGTCAAATGGGAAGACGGGAAAGAGTTTACGGCCGAGGACGTTATGTTCGGCTTCAAGACCATCACCAATCCGAACACGCGCACGGCCTATGCCGGGGATTTCAAGGAAGTAAAGGAGGCGGAGGTTGTCGACCGCCATACTTTCCGGGTGACCTACAAGCGCCCTTTTGCTCCGGGGCTGTCCAGCTGGGGTTCCTTGGTTGTTTTGCCCAAGCACCTCCTGGAAGGGCAGGACATCAATAATTCCCCGTTCAGCCGCAGACCCATCGGCCTGGGGCCGTACCGTTTCAAGGAGTGGAAAACGGGCGAGAAAATCGTTCTCCAGGCCAATCCGGGGTACTTTGAAGGCCGCCCTTACCTTGACGGGTTCGTTTACCGCATCATTCCCGATCTGGCAACCATGTTCCTCGAACTCAAGGCTTTAGGACTTGACTTTATGGGCCTAACACCCATGCAGTATAAACGCCAGACCGAAACCCGTAAAATAAGGCGGGATTTTCGCAAGTATAAATATTTAGCTTTCGCTTACACCTATCTCGGCTACAACCTCAAAGACTGGAAATTTCAGGATCAAGGCGTCCGGCAGGCCATTTCTTATGCCATCGATAGAGAAGAGATCATCGAGGGTGTTCTCTTAGGGATGGGGCTGATGGCCACTGGACCCTACAAGCCGGATACCCCCTGGTATAATCCCAATGTGCGGCAGTATCCGCTTAATCTGGAGAAAGCCAGAAAATTGCTGGCCGATGCCGGCTGGCGGGATTCCGGGAAAGATGGAATTTTGAACAAGGACGGGAAGCCCTTCGAATTTACCATTCTGACCAACCAGGGCAATGAATCCCGGGCGAAGTGCGCGGAGATCATTCAGCGGCGTTTGAAGATGATAGGGATCAAGGTCAAGATCCGCACCGTCGAATGGGCGGCGTTCATCAACGACTTCATCGACAAAAGAAATTTCGAGGCGGTGATCCTGGGCTGGACTTTGGGACAGGATCCGGACCTTTACGACATCTGGCATTCCAGCAAAGTTGGGCCGAAAGAATTGAATTTTATCTCTTATCAAAACAAGGAGGTCGACGCCCTGCTGGAGAAAGGCCGGTACACCTTCGATCAGAAAGTGCGCAAGGCCTGTTACGACCGGATCCAGGAAATTTTAGCTGAAGAGCAACCCTATACTTTTCTCTTTGTCCCCTACGCCCTGCCGATCGTGCATGCTCGATTCCAAGGAATCGAACCAGCCCCGGCGGGCATCGGGCACAATATGCCAAAATGGTACGTACCCAAACCCGAACAGCGCTACATGATGAAACCATAAAAGCGCAAAGCGCATAGCAAAGCTTGAAACGCATAGGGCATAGAGCAGAGAGCATAGCGAAGAATGACAAGGAAAGCGCATAGCGCATAGCAAAAAGGCCCTTACGCTTGGCGTCGGGCGTCTTGGTGATTTTATGTCCCTAACAAAAAACATAAAGGAGAAGGCCCTCGAACTCGGGTTCGTCGCCGTCGGTATAGCCTCTGCGGAACCCTTCGATCTTTACTCCCAGGAGCTGGCCTCGCGCCCGGAGATGTATGAATGGGGGAAAACTCTCAGCCAGAGGGCTTCGGTCAGGGACTTAGACCTTTCCCGTTTTATTGAGCCGGCAAGGGCTCTCCCCGGGGTGAAATCGCTCATCGTAGTTACTGACAGCTATTTGGAGGAGGATTTTCCTCCTTCTCTGACGGGAAGGATCGGCCGGTGTTACCTCAAGGGGCTTTTTTGCCCGGAAGATACTATACCCAGCCGGCGGAGAAAAGAGTTTAGAAAATTCCTCCAGGGGCTGGGAATGAAGGCCCTCTACGGTCCGGTGCCGGCCAGGATGGCCGGGGCGAGGGCCGGGGTGACCCATTACGGGAAGAACTGCTTTGCCTTTGCCAATGAAGCCGCGGGGAAAAGTTCCTGGGTGGTGAATGAGCCTTACTTAGTGGACCGGGAACTCACTCCCGACGAGCCCACTTTAAAGCTCGGCTGCCCGGAAGATTGCCGGAAGTGCTTGGAAACCTGCCCTACCGGAGCGCTTTATGCGCCGCTGAAAATGGACCCCAGGAAATGTATCGCCTACCTTTCTTATTTCGACTGCGGCGCAATCCCCCGCGATTTGCGCTCCAAGATGGGAACCTGGGTCTACGGATGCGACCGGTGCCAGGAAGGATGCCCCCGCAATAAAAAGTGGCTGGAAAAAGAAAAATCCATGAACCGGGAAATGCTCGAGAGGGCCGTGGATTTCCAGCTCACCACTTTTTTGACCATGGACCAGACCCACTACGAACAAAGAGTATGGCCGTTGCTCTTTTACATCCGCAAAGAAAACCGCAAGCTCTGGCAGCGGAATGCGGCCGTTGCGCTTGGCAACCAGGGCGACCCGGACTCCGTTCCTTTTTTAATCGCCGCGCTGGAAGACCCCGAACCCTTAGTCCGGGCGCACGTGGCCTGGGCCTTGGGACAGATCGGGGGAAGTAAGGCTAAAGCTGCCATGGAAAGGGCAAGGACCACGGAACCCGACGAGAAAGTGCGGGAGGAGATCGAAGACGCCCTTTCCAAGACGCAAGGCGCATAGAGCATAGCGCATAGCGTCAAAAAAATGCATTTGGCGCTCGGCGTCTTTTTTCAATTTGACATTCCGCCAAAGAGGCGTAGAATAAAAATAGATTTGCTGGGGGAGCTGAACCGGCTGAGAGATCCTGTGTCCGATGATCGGGACGACCCCTCGAACCTGTTGGATAATACCAGCGGAGGGAAGCAAATCCAAAAATGGTTCAAAGCCGCCGGTTCATGGGGAATCGACGGCTTTTTTGTTTTAGACACGGTTTTGAATTATGGGGGACACGGATAAACAAAGATTTTCAGGATATTGAACGAAAAAATCTGCGAATATCTGCGTCCCAATGAAATATAAATGATTGCGCGATAGGAGAGAAAGTCATGACGCAGCTTGAATATGCCAGGCAAGGAACGGTGA
>CAZIDC010000280.1:0-4605 GCA_964537885.1 uncultured Syntrophaceae bacterium
TTGATTGGCGCTGACAACCCGGCGTGAAAAATTCGTTTCACTTAGCTTTCAGCATCAGCTCTTTTTTAAAGGGAACGAACTTCCCATTCTTGAGGATGGTGAAATTCACGGGCTTGACCGCGATCCCGTCCTTATCGAAAGTGGTCTTTCCGGTTACACCTGGATAGTCCTTGACCTGGTACAACGCCTTCTTAATCCCCTCGACGCTGTAGCCTCCATTCTTAATGGCCAGTCCAATCAGTTTAATGCCATCAAACGCCGTAGCCCCGTAGAGCTCAGGATCCCTGTTGTACTTTTTGCGGTAATGCTTGATAAATTCCTGGACCTGCGGAGCCGGGTCTGTGGGGTCCCAGCCCACTTGGGTGGCAATGACGCCCTCGCCCGCTTCACCCGTAATCTCGATAAATTTCTGTGAGGTAATGCCGGCGTAGCTCACAAACTGGGACTTGATCCCCATCTCCCTCGCCTGTTTTACGATGAGACCCATCTCCGCATAGTAACCGATCAAATCGATTACCTCCGGGTTGGACTGGGCCGCCTTGGCGAGCTGAGTCCTGAAATCCCGGGCTCCCTGCTCATAGGTTTCGGTCGCCGTGATTGTCCCGCCAAATTTTTTCCAATCTTTGATAACCACGTCCCGCACGGAATTCCCGAATTCATTGTTAACATTAAAGATGACCATCTTGCGGTAACCCAATTCTTTGAAACAAAATTCAGATCGGGCATTTCCTTCAAAGTCCCCGAGGGTCATGTTGCTGAAAATGTAATCCCCCCCTTCCCGGATGCCGGGATTCAAGGCGGCCGTGTTGAGGAGAACGGCTTTGTTGGACTCGGCAATGGGGATGGCGCTCATGACCACACCACTCATGGTCGCGAGGAACGCCGGCACCTTGTCGATTTGGATGAGCTTGTTTACTGCGGCCACGCCCTCCCGAGGAAGCCCTTTGCTATCGCCGTAGAGGACCTCCAGTTTCACCCCCTTGATACCGCCGGCGGCGTTGATCTCATCCTTAGCCAGTTCCGAACCGAATCTCTTGTTCTCCCCGTACTGGGCCGCATTTCCGCTCAGAGGAAAGACGGCTCCTATTTTATAGACCTTCCCCTGGGCCATAGCCAAAGGTCCCGGAAGAAAAACCAAGAGAAGAAGGGGGAGAACCGTGAAGGCCAATTTCCTAAGACTCTTTCTTGAAAAACCCATTTTGCAGCCTCCTTTCTGAAATAAAAGATTGATATTGGGATTTTCCATCCCGGAAAAACTTTGTTCAGGCGAGGAAGACCTTCTTCAATTCATCCCCCCGCAGCAATTCCTCTGGCCGGGGCTCTCCCGTCACCCGGCCCACTTTCATCACGTAGACACGATGAGCGATCGTCAAGACCTGCCGGGCGTTCTGCTCGATGATCAACACCGAGCACTCCATCTCCGTATTGATTTGCCTTACATTGGCCATAACCGTTTTGACGAGGAAGGGCGCCAATCCAACCGAGGGCTCGTCTAAAAGGAGAAGCCTCGGGGTGAGCATCAAAGACGTCGCCAGGGCAAGCATCTGTCTTTCCCCGCCGCTCAAAGAGCTTGCCGCTTGGCCTTTCCTCTCTCCCAGGATGGGGAAAAATTCGTAGATCTGCTTCAACCGCTCCTCTGTCTTCTTCTTGGTAAAGGTATAGCCGCCCATGGAGATGTTCTCATGGACGCTCAAATCGGGAAAAACTTGGGGCCCTTGAGCCACGAAAGAGATCCCGTCCTTCACGTTCTGGGACGGATGGCGTTTCAGAATATCCTTGCCGTCGAATAAGATCCTGCCATTCTTGAACTTCAGCAGCCCAAAGATGGCCTTCATCGTTGTCGACTTGCCCGCACCGTTCGGACCAATCAAGGTCACAATCTCCCCCTTGGCCACGTGAAGGCTGACGTCGAAGATGACCGGCTTCTTTCCATAACCGGCGTTAAGATGGTCGACACGGAAAAACACCTTCGGCCTCTCTACTCTCCGAGATAGACGCGGATGACCTCTTCGTTCTTGTGGATCTCTTGGGGAGATCCCTCGGCGATCTTCTGCCCTTGATGGAGGACGAAGATCCAGTCCGATATTTCCATGATCAGATCCATATTGTGCTCCACCAGGAGGATCGTCTTGCCTTGCCGGATCAGATTCTTAGCCAGGGAGAGAATCTGGTCAATAAACTTCGAATCGAGCCCGGAAGTGGGTTCATCCAGAAGGAGCAACTCGGCGTCGGTAGCCAGGATCCGGGCGAGAGAGAGAAGTTTTTGCTCCCCGTAAGAGAGATCGTCTGCCAAATGGTTCTGTTTTTCAGTCAGATCCACGAACTCGAGGAGCCCCAGAGTCTTGGCTTCAGCCCGTTTCTTCTCCTCGGCATAGCCCCTTCCCCGGAGTAGAACCCTGAAGAGGTTCTCATTCCGCTGACGCTGAAGGGCCAGAAAAACATTATCGAAGACCGTCATGTGGTGGAAAAGCCTCAGTTCTTGAAAGGAACGACAGATCCCTTTCCGCACCACATTGCAGGGCTTCATCCCGTTGATCGCCTCACCTTTGAACCGGATCTCCCCCTGATCGGGCTGGAAAGCTCCGGTGATCAGATTGAAGATCGTGGTCTTGCCGGCGCCATTCGGACCGATCAGGCTGGAAATCTTTCCTCTCTCCAAGGAGAGGGACAGGTTTTTTACCGCCTGAACTCCCCCGAAGCTGATGCCTAAGTGATCAAGATCAAGATAAGGCAAGGATTCCTACCTCAACCGGTATTCCCCAATCAATCCTTGGGAGCGAAATCTCATAAACAGAATCAGAAGCAGTCCATAGAGGATCTGCCGGGTTTGGGCCGCCACCGCATCGGGGATTTGAATGAACTTCAATAATTCAGGGATCGAGATCAGGATGATCGCACCCACCACGGACCCCCTCAAATTTCCCGTCCCCCCCACAATGGCCAACGTCAGGATAAAAACCGACTCTTCCAGGGTGAAGGAGAAGGGATCGACCGAGGTTGTATAAAACGCAAAAAGGGTTCCGGCCACTGCGGCCCAGGCTGCCGAGAAGGCGAAGATGGCGATTTTGAACCAGATGACATTTTTCCCCAGCGCCTCCACAGCGGTCTCATCGTCCCGGACCCCTTTCAGAACAAGCCCAAAGGGAGATTGGGCGATTCGACGGGACAGGAAGAAGCAGGCCAGCAACAACCCAAAAGAGAGAACCAAGAAGGAATAGGGGGAGATGAAGGTGAATCCGAAAAGTTGAGGCCGAGGTAAGCCATAGAGTCCCATAGGTCCCCGGGTGACCGCCTTCCAATTGAGAAAAATGCTGAACATCACCATCTGAAATCCGATGGAAGCAATGAGAAAATAGTCTCCCTTTAAACGAATCGAGGGCAAAGAGATGATGGCGCCCAAGATCCCCGCCACGATCATGGCTGCCAATAGGGCGGCCAAGAGATTGTTGGTCAGCCAAATGGCCAGAAGAGCCGCGATGTAGGCGCCGATCCCGTAAAAGGCTGCCTGGCAGACTGAGAACAGCCCGGTAAATCCCACGAGAAGATTCTGGGAAATGGTAAGGATAATGAAGATGTTGATGATGATGACCATATAAATGAAGTAGTCCATCCCCGCCTACACCCTTCCCTTTCCAAAAAGCCCCTTGGGTCTAAAGATGATGAAGATGAAAAGGATCGAAAAAAGGATGGCCATCTCCCACTCCGAAGAGATCTTCCAGATTCCGAAGTGCTGGGCCATTCCCAGGAGAAAGCCCCCGCCTGCCGCCGCCGGGATATTCCCTACCCCTCCCACGATGATGGCAAAGGTCGCCATGAGAATGGCATTGAACCCCATCACGGGATCAATGGTGGAGATGTCGATGCTGACCAAGACCGAGGCCACGGCCGCCAGAGCCGAGCCGACGGCAAAGGTGATGAAGCGAATTTTTTTCACATCCATGCCCAGAGATTCGGCAAGGTCGGGATTGCTGGCCAGCGCCCGCACCGATACCCCCATCCGTGTTTTCTTAAAAAAGAAAAAGAGGATGCCACTCAGGAGCACTGTGCTCAAAACAATGTGGATCTGGCTGGGAGTCACATAGGCCGTGCCCAGTCGAATTCCCGGTTTGACATCTCCGAGCCTCATGACCAGCGGATCACTCCCGAAAATGAGGGCCAGGACATTCTCCAGAACGATAAAAAGCCCGAGAGAACTGATCATCAGCACAAGGGGAGAGGCGTTGAGATCGATCAGGGGTTCGTAAACGATCCAATCGAGAAACACCCCCAGCAGCGCGGTAAAGACCATCGCCGCGGGAATGGCCACCCATAAAGAAAGGTCCAGAGGGATCAGAAAAATGTAAGCAATATAGGCCGAGCAGGCATAAATCCCTCCATGGGCAAAATGGAAGATCCGCGTCGCCCCGTAGATCAGAGAAAATCCGAGGGCGATGATGGCATAAACACTACCCAGAACAAGTCCGTTAATGGCCAGTTGGAGAAACATTGGGAACATTTCTATAAGATACTCTTTATAATGTCAAGAAATAATTGCCGCAGGTCCTTTGCAAGAAAAAGCTTGACAAGAAAATACTCGGCTGCGTACATTACCCTTCGCAGCCATCG
>CAZIDC010000281.1:0-4601 GCA_964537885.1 uncultured Syntrophaceae bacterium
ACCGGCCTTTCACGCCGGCGACCGGGGTTCAAATCCCCGTGGGGACGCCAGCTTTTAAAAATAGCCCCTCAAAATTCCAACCCTATTTCCCAACCTTGAAGCCTAATATCGGCCTTAAAGGGGTCCGATTTTCATTTCTGACAAACTTGACATATCCCGTCTTTCCCTGGGCCCGGGCTCTTGGTCGGGGGGAAAGCTGGTGGTCCTGATGCTTCCAAAAAGAGAGCACCCTTGGCCAGACCCCAAAAGAACACCCTCCGGGCCACGGCCACGGCCTACCTCCAGGGATTTTCGTCGTTATCTTGGCCCAGCGCGGCTTGCTTAAACAAGAGGGTTAATGAAAGTCAATTGAGTCTTTTTCTCTTTTGAGGGAGGCTGTCTGGCGGAGACCACAACAGAAAAAATCGGCTTCCAGGATCTCAAAGAAGGTTTCCACGTCCACGGTCTGAGGCTGAATTTCTCTCCAGACCCCGCATTTCCGGCATTGGGCCAAGTACCTGCCGTCTTCGGTAACTCTGGTCAGGGTCAATTATGCACCCGAGCTCTTGATGATTGACTCTATCAATAAACCCGTTTCGGTATCCCTGCATAAATGGACATGCGGGCGGGAAAACCGTCAGGGCCTTGATCCGCTTCCAGCCGGGACTTAACCCAGGCAACGAGTCGGGCAAATGCCCGGGCCCATGGGAAAGTGTGGTCTTGGCCGGTGGCAATATGGGCCAGTTCGTGACATATGGTCACCAGCCGGCATCCAGGAGGGTAAATGACAATGTATCTTTGCCCCCGGTCGGCTTCGGCCGTTACCACCGAATTCGTCTGGCGAAAGAATTGGGGGTCCGTCTCCTCCTGGATGGGAACCTCACCGAGTCCGAAGTGCCGGCTGATTAATTGCCCCCAGGCCTTGATCTCCGCAAAATCCCGGGGGCGGATCAATTCCCGGTCGTAACTGTGGCAGGCATCGCACCATACCAGCTCATCAAAGACCAGATAGGCATGGCCCTCGGGCCTCAACACCTTGCGGCACTTCGGACAGCTCAGGCCGTTAGGTTCGACACCGGGGCGACCCACTCTCTCGGTTATAGCCCCTTTTCCAACCGGGTCAGCCATGAGGCGGGCCCCAAAGCAGATACTCAAGGGGATAGTCCAAGTTGAGCCAGGGGGCTTGGGCCTCGAGGTCAGCCTGGTCTTCTTTCAATTTCTGCACTTTGGCCAGGGCTTCAGAGTCCATTGGGTTTTCCCGGAGAGCGGCTTCAGCCTGCCGGAGGGCCTGCCGCAACGCCAGGTGCTTTAACTCCAGGGGCTGATCTTTCCTACGGAAAAGCTGATATTCCTCTATCTCCCCATAATCGTCAAAAAAGAACATGGCCATTTCTCTATTCCTCCTGGAAGTAAGGCATTTTGCTTCCTTCTAAGAGTAAAAAGAAAATACCGGCCCCTCGAGAAACTGGAGGGGGCTCAATCTTAAACATTCCCCAAAGAGCAAGATCCCTCGTCACCAAAATCAACGGGTTTGCCGTCAAAATTGAATTTTTCGCCATTCTCCAGGGTAAGGATTTCGTAGCCTTCGTCCCAATCCCCCCAGCGGATATTCCCGGCGAAATTGATGGCCGCCTTGCCGAGATCATGGCAAACCAGCAAGTCTCCGGAAGGGCCGGAAGGCGCATAGCAAAATTGGTAAAATGAGATGGTAGCTTCGCCTGCCGCAGCCATCAAGCCGTCCACCACCTTGAGGTGTTCGGACGCGGTAATGCCCAGAGCATCCAGGACCGGTCCCCGATTTTCCCTGGTCAAAAGGATTCTTTCTTTATATTGCAGGGACATTGCCATCCTTTAACCGAATTTTATTAAATATTAACTCAATGATTTTGCCAGGGCAAGGGTGATGCAAAGGGGGTTGGAAAATCCATAATGCCGACGGTGATAATTATCGCGGAGAGGGAAATTTAAAAGTGATCATACATGGTAAAATTGCACCATGGTTAAAACTTCCCAATCCTCAAAGGGGATGAGAAGACAGGAGTAAATCCCCCTTTCAAAGGCTTCCCGGATGATATCCCGATGAGCCTTGTGATCCCTGCTGCAAATCATAACTACGCGACAGGATGGGTTGGCAACCTTGAACTTGGAAAGGACTCCCAGGCCTATGGTCGCAGCGGTCTCACAATCAATAAAAACGGTGGCGCATTCTTTTCCTCGCAAATATTGCAGGACTTCATTAGAGCTTGTGGCGACAATGGGGGCATAATTCGACAACAGCAACAATTGTTCAATGTGATTAAGATTATTATTATCAGCAAGCAGCAATAGCGGAGTTACGTCTCTGCGGTGAATAATCATTTTTATTATTTTAGAAGTGTTATATGAAGTAGGTGGCTTTCAGTAAAAAGGCCCCACGTGTTTATCCGTGAGGCCCTCACAAGGAAGAATGCAAAGAAGAAGGAGGGCGAATGTCCCAAAGCCCGTTTCCCTTTTTGCATTCAATTTGCAACAATTATGCCATTCTAAAAATGCAGATTTATTAAGATAAAAATGCTTATTACCAAATATTATTTGTCTTGAATCCGACCCATTTAATAAAAATTATGGTATTCCCCTCATTCTCTAGCATGCCTCAATGTCTCAAATATGACTCTCTTTATTCCTGATTTTTCGATTTCTCCAAAAATTCTTTGATGTGGCCCATATATTCCCGGTGAAATTCTTCAATTTTCATGGCCTCTTCCGGCTTTCCGGAAAGCGTCAAGGCAATACCTTTATGGATCTTGGCATCCTGGTCATCGGGATTTATGGCCAGGACCTGGTCGAATTGCTGCTCGCTTTCCTGGTATTTTCCCAGTTTCAACAAGGATAGGCCTTTCCCCATGAGTGCATGAATTTGGCCCCTTTCTTTCTCCAGGACTTTATCGAACGTCTCCACCGCTTCTTCCAGCCGCCCCAGGTCGTGGAGGAGGAAGGCCTTGGTTTCCAGGGCCCTGAGGTTCTGGGGATGGTCGGCCAATTCCTTGTGGCAATAAAATAAGGCCTCGGCCAGAAGTCCCCTCTGAGCCAGGGTCGTGGCCCCCTCCATCCACCCTACCTCAGGCCCCACCGCTCTTTTGATCAAGCCCTCATAGGTCTCTTCCAACACTCTTTTACCGACGAAAGGCGCCACGCCTCCATGACCTGGAAGAACATGGTCAACTTCCCTGGCCAGCAAGGTTCTGAGAGAATAAAGATAATGATCCATCCTGCCCCCGCCTTTCGCATCGATTTCCGCCATGGCATGGGGCAAAATGGTGTCCCCGGAGAACAAGGTTTTCGTAGGCTCATGGTACAAAGAAATCCCGTCCAGGGTATGTCCGGGAGTGTGGATCACCTCGAATTCACAACCGCTCAAATTTATCCTTTCCCCGCCCTTAACTTCCGTCAGCCGGCAGCCGAGTTCCTGGACTATTTCTTTATATTGCGGGGGGGCGGCTTCATGCAGGATGATCTCCATGTCTGATATCTTATGACCGGGATAGCCTCTGAATAATTCAATGGAACCCATTACATGGTCCTGATGACCGTGGGTCAAAACGATTTTTTTGATGTCCGGAAGTTGGAATCCCTGGTCGAGGAGCTGCATAAAGGCAGTGTAATCATTCCCGGCATCCACCAGAGATAGATACTCGCCCTGAATCAGAAAAATATTGGAAGAATAATCGTAACCAAACAGAACATAAGTTTGGTCGAACAAGGGATTGGCGCGGTTCAGGAGGGTTGACAGGAGATGCCATTTTTCCTCGATATTCTGGTCAGGGGAGACGGGATCGTCCATGTGTTCCTTTCTCCGATCATCTTAATCGGGCCAAGAGTTGGCAATTATCCTCACTTCTTCATATTTTGGGAAGTAATGCCAGGGGTAAAAATAAAGAAGCCTCTGGCCTCCTCCTGCTGGAGGAGGCCAGAGGCGATGGCAAAAAGGTTTACGGCGCGGCGTAAGGCAGGACGAATTTCAGCTTCATCTTGCCGTCGGGCCACCACTTGCGCTGTTTGGTTTCGCCCGGGTAGACATCCACTGCCTCAAATTCGTCCTGGTCCCGACCGCCGGGACCTCCCCCCGCTTTCCGGAGGATCTGGTCGATTTGCAGCTCAAAGAAGTGAAACTCCGTCAGTTCAAACTTGGTGATGACTTCGGCAGGGAGCAGGACAGCATAACCCGTCTCCTTGCTGGTCACCCATTCAAAGGGTTCATTGGGAGTAGCGGCAACTTCTTCTTTACCGTTTATAACCTTAAACAAAGTCCCTTTGACCTTGTCCCCGATCTGCACATCGAAATCCGCGAACAACTCATCGGGGAGATACCACCACAAGGCTCTGAATCCGGTCTTCACATAGCCCCGGACCAGCATGGGATCAAAGCCACAAACACCTAAGCGGCATTTTTCGGGCATGTTCACCCTCCTATCGTGTCAGGTAATTAAAGGACTCACCGCGATTTACAGCAGCATCCCTTTAATTTGGCGGTTTAGGTTCTTCGACTAAGTCCCGCAGTTCCATGACTTGGCGGTAGCAGAATTCCAGAAACTCCCGGGCCTGATCCTGGGAAATGTGATCAGTCTCGACCATCCTTCTTAAAT
>CAZIDC010000282.1:0-4583 GCA_964537885.1 uncultured Syntrophaceae bacterium
ATGTAGGTCGTCTTGGGTTCCTGCTGCTTGGTCGCAGGATTCAGATAGGTATAGTCAACCAACCCTGAACCTCTGGTTATCGCGAGTTCAATTATTTCTTTCCGAAAGAGCTTGCCTTTGCTGTCCGCTTCATTAAGCAGATTCTTGCCGACCCGTTTGGAATTCATAGGGTGAGCCATCATTACTGCGGTCAAGTCGTGCGCGAAAACATACATTTCACCCTTTACGAACTTGCCATCAGGCAGAGGATTCCTGGCCACTTTTGACAATTTTCCCCCAATCCTGACAAAATCCTGACAAAACTTGTCAGCCTGCTGAAGGTATTAAGCCGAAAAATATTAGTAACCAATGGACATTATTCACATTTGCACCCTTATCTTTTTGGCTTGATTCTTGCTTTTTTTACTATGTGATGACGGAAACCGAGAAAAGATCCGGAGGGCTTCGTTAATGGACCATCATGGCTTAAGAAGACTGCTACTTTTTACCATTGTTATCTTTTTCGCGCTGTCAATCGGCGGGAAGGCATTTTCCGCTGCTCCCCCCCCCATTATCGGTACCCTTCAGAAGGTAAGCGGAACAGCAGCGGTTGTTAGGCAGGATCAAATCTTACCCGCCAAAGTCGGCTTGGAAATTCAAGCGAATGATACGTTGCGTACGGGTACCGACGGGTCCATCGGCGTGGCGTTTCATGATGATACCTTTTTGTCTCTGGGACCCGGAAGCGACTTGGTCATTGATGAATTTGTGTATGCTCCGCGGCAGGGCAAGTTATTGCTTGTTTTTAGAATGTTGAAAGGAACTGCCGTTTACCTGTCTGGGCTCATCGCCAAGCTCGCACCCGATTCGGTCCATTTCGTGACTCCCTCCGCTTCCGTAGGAATTAGAGGCACAAAATTTGCCGTGAAAGTCGAAGAAAGGTAACCATCGAAGGTTCTTTCTCCGAGCAGCGGTGCTCTGGGCGGCAAAGGGCTTTCCCGGAAGGATGCCTAAGTTAACCCAATGAAATTATGGCACAGAGTTCAGATCCTTTGGCCCGTATTGTTCTTCCTTGCAGGATGCGTCAGCCATCGCGATCTGAAAGTCTCACCATCCGCCCCGCATGCTAAAGTTGAACAGGCCCCACGTGCAGCCGAGAGCTCCAAGGGGGACTTGTTCGTCCTCTTGCCTGAACCGAATGGCAAGGCCGGGTCCATCCGTGTCGCAAACGCGGGAGGCTCTCAAATCCTTGACAAGCCTGGAGACATGACTCGGGTTGAAGATTTCAACAGACCGCCGATTGCGCCCCGGCCCCTGGATGAAAAAGGGATTGCCAGCATCTTCGGGGACGCTCTTGCGGCGCAGCCGGATTTGACCCGCCGTTTTATATCTTTCACCCTCTGGTTTGAAAGCAACAAAACCAAGTTTACGGATGCATCCAAGGAAACGCTGCCGGAACTCCTTAGGATGATTAAAATGCGCAAACCAAAGGAAATTCATATCGTAGGTCATACCGACCGTGTGGGGACGGATTCGCATAACCAAACACTCTCATCAAGACGGGCGAACTTCGTCAGAGATTTCTTAATTTCCAACGACATTAAATTGAGCGTTTTGTTCGTTTTTTTCCAGGGCGAGTCAAGACCTCTTGTATATACCGAAGACGAGGTTGCAGAACCTCTTAACCGAAGAGTCGAAGTCATGATCAGGTAGGTGGGGAAAACTCCGTTTCCCGCCAGTACAGGATTGGGGATTCAAAATGAGATGAGAGAGGCCCGGTGGGCGTCTTTTCCCCGCTTCCCATGGAGTTACAGGAAGGGCCCAGCGGGAGAAATTGTTCGGAAGAGCTCTTCCCATATAATTGTCAGCCTATGCCTCCCCCGGAAAACAGGAAAACAATCATTCGCCGCGGCCGGAAAAATTACCCACCGGTACTTTTCTATGGAATCGTCTTTTCGGCTCTTCTCTTTCTTCTGAGCATTTTTAACCCTGGCCTTGCGGATTTCCTCAATAATCGAGTCTATGATTTGTTCCTGAAGATTGACCGCACGGGAGATCCATCGCCGATTCCTGTCGTCATCGATATCGATGAAAAGAGCCTTAGGCAATACGGACAATGGCCCTGGCCACGCCATCGGATTGCGACCTTGATCGACAAGCTCGGGGAGTTGGGAGGTTTGGCCATAGGTCTGGACATGCTTTTTGCAGAAGACGACAGGACCTCAATCCATGTGATCAAGAGAGAGCTGCGACGCGATTTCGGATTCGACCTTCAATTCAGGGGGGCTCCCGAGTGGCTCAAGAACAATGACCAAAGCCTCGCTGAAGCGCTTTCCAGAAGCAAAGCTGTGTTGGGTTATCAATTCCTCTTTGATGAAGACTCCCGACCGGACGGCTGCCTGCTCCATCCCCTGCGAATTCATCGAATCGGGAGGCCGGGGGAAGAAGAGGAGGAGAGCCTCTTCCTTCGGGCACGGAGTGTAGCGTGCAATTTGCAGTCGCTTTCTCGGGCCGCAGGAGGATCCGGTTTTTTCAATATTGCTCCGGACCCAGATGGCATCATGAGGCGCGTGCCATTGATCATTGAATACAATGGGAGGCTCTATCCAAGCCTCGCTCTGGCGACGCTGATGCGGGCGCTGGCCACAAACGAAGCCGTTCTCAAAACTATTAGTAACGGTGAGGATTCCTTAATCCTGGACAAAACCGCAATTCCCCTCACATCCAAAGGAAACATGTTGATCCGGTTTCGCGGCAAAAGCAAAACTTTTGAATATATCTCTGCTGCGGATATCCTGTCTGATCGTGTCCCCAAAAATAAAGTTCAGGGGAAAATATTGCTGGTAGGTACCTCCGCCTCGGGGTTGAAGGAGTTGAAAACCACCCCTTTCGATCCGATTTTTCCGGGAGTGGAGATCCATGCCACGATTGTGGACAATATCCTCAAGAAGGATTTCCTCTTACGGCCGAAATGGGCTCCGGGGGTGGAATCCATTCTTGTTTTGGGATTTGGCCTGCTGTCGGCTTTTATTCTAACCTGGACCGGCGCGTGGTTGATTTCCTTGCTCATCGGGTTCCTGGCCGTGGGCGCTTCCCTCGCCTCGCTTCTAACATTTCTCAGCATGGGCATCTTCATTTCACCGATCTCTTCCCTGCTCGTCTTAGGGGTAAACTTCTCGTTTCTGAGTTTTCTGAAATTCTGGGATGAGGAACAAAGAGCCAAGGAACGGACCCGCGAGCTTGTCATGGTCCAGGAGGCCACGATTGAAAGCATGTCTTCCCTGGTCGAAACGCGAGACCCTGAAACCGGAGGGCATATCAAACGCACCCAGAACTACATCAGGCTTCTGGTCGAATCCCTGAAGAAACGCCCCCGGTTCCGGGATTTCTTGGATGAAGAATCGATCGACCTTTTGTGCAAATCCGCTCCGCTTCACGATATCGGCAAGGTGGGAGTTTCCGACCGGATTCTGCTCAAACCCGGCAAACTGACTGACCAGGAATTTGACGAGATGAAAAAACATACCGTGTATGGCCGAGATGCTCTCTTTTCTGCGGAGAAGAAGCTTGGAACTATATCGTTTCTCCGCTGGGCTCGGGAAATTGCCTATACCCACCATGAGAAATGGAATGGGTCCGGGTATCCGGAAGGACTTCGGGGAGAACAGATTCCCCTGGCCGGCCGGCTCATGGCTTTAGCTGATTCCTATGATGCCTTGACCAGCAACCGGGTTTACAAAGCTCCACTCTCGCATGAGAAAGCCGTTCACATCATCACGGAAGAAAAGGGGTCCCACTTTGACCCAGAGATCGTAGAGGCTTTCTTGGAGGCCAAAGAAAACTTCCGTCAGATCGCCTTGAAATACGCTGATTCCTGAGAGAGATTTACCTTTGTGTCCAGCCTTCCTCGGTTGAGGGCGTGATACCCAAGCGTGGGAATATTCGATGCGCAGAGGGTAAATTTAGATTTGGGAATGCGGGATATAACCTAAGGATAGGCTGCATTTGGCCTTTTCGGAAGCGATACGAATATCGCCGGCGAGAGCCCGGTTAAAACCACCTCCAAAAGCATGACCATTGACCGCCAGGATTACCGATTTTATCATTCCGTGCTGTCCGCGTGTGATCCCGCCCGCAATACCAGTCCGAACTTTCCTGCGCATGGCAACACCCTCAACGGTCTAAAAATCATGCTGATTGGGAATGAGCATCAGATCAAGCAACTCTATCTTCCCCTCAACCTTCCGAAAATCGTCGTAGCACTTCTTTACACATGGCTTAATCCATCGGGTCCAAAATATCTATCGAATCTCTAAAGCAATATCCCCTTCCTTCGACCACCACCCATGTTACGAGGTCAATCCATGAAAACAGGTCGGCCCATACCTCAAGGGAGTGAACGGTTCGGTTTCCATGTGGACGTTCCAACCACCGCCATCCTTTACCCAGTCCCCCCTCATCAGTGACATCCACCCCGTAGTCAACCACTTGGCAGTTGGCCCAAGCCATATTCCAATGTGTTCGGAATCTTTTTTTCTTTCCCTCAAAGCAGAGGGAAAAAGGCCTGTCTGCCCCTGTTTCCCACATCTCGCAATGGACTTTAT
>CAZIDC010000283.1:0-4549 GCA_964537885.1 uncultured Syntrophaceae bacterium
CCTGGGTTCCATGCTCCACGAAAGCATCCGGGATCCCCAGGCGCCTGACCGTGATGCCGGCCAGGCCCTTCTCTTCGAGCAATTCTAAGACCGCGCTGCCGAACCCTCCCTGGAGGACGTTTTCTTCCACAGTCAACAGCCGGTTGGCTTTTGAAGAAAGCGAGCAGATCAGCTCCTCATCGAGGGGTTTGACAAACCGGGCGTTGATCAGCGTCGCCTCAATCCCCCGGTCCTGAAGCCGCCGAGCCGCTTCGAGAGCGGGCCGCACCGAGGAGCCGATGGCTAAGATGACGATGTCTTCCCCTTGTTGCAACACCTCGGCCTTGCCGATGTCCAGTTCCTTGACCTCTCCGTCTAATCCCTCCCCCCCGCCGTTTCCCCTGGGGTAGCGCAAGGAAACCGGACCGCCGAAGTTGACCGCGGTCTTGAGCATATGCTGCAGCTCATTTTCATCCTTGGGGGCCATGACCATCATATTGGGAATGTGCCGGAGATAGGAAAAATCAAAAAGGCCGTGATGGGTCGGCCCGTCGGAACCGACGATTCCCCCCCGGTCCATCGCGAGAACCACGGGAAGTTTCTGCAAGCAGACATCGTGGAGGATCTGATCATAAGCCCGCTGCATGAAAGTCGAGTAAACCGCCACCACCGGGATGAATCCCTCCGCGGCCAGGCCCGCGGCAAAGGTTATCCCGTGCTGCTCGGCGATCCCCACGTCGAAAAAGCGATCGGGAAACTCATGAGCAAAGGCATCCAGACCCGTTCCCTGAGGCATGGCCGCCGTGATGCCGACCAGACGAGGATTCTCCCGGGCTAACTTGACCATGGTTTGCCCGAAGACTTGGGTGTAGGAGAGGGCGCTGCTCTTGGGGTGGATGATCTCTCCCGATTCGGGAACGAATGGGCCGACGCCATGGAAGGTCACCGGGTCTTTTTCCGCCGGCGAATATCCCTTGCCTTTGGCCGTGATGACATGGACCAGGATGGGTCCGCGGAGATGCTTGATGTTACGGAAGTTCTCGATCAAGGAGTCGATCTTATGGCCGGGCAGGGGGCCGACGTACTTGAACCCGAGTTCTTCGAAGAGGAGGCCGGGCAGAAAGAACCCTTTGAATGACTCCTCCGCGTGTTTCGCCCATTTCAAGGCTGAATCCCCGATCCCCGGAAGGCGTTTAAGAAAGGACTTGATTTCGTCCCGGAAGCGCGTCGCGAATTGGCCGGTCAGCAAACGGTTTAAATAAGCGGAAAGGGCGCCGACATTGGGAGAGATCGAAAGTTCATTATCATTCAGGACCACGATCAGATCTTTATCCATGGCTCCGGCCTGGTTCAATCCTTCGAAGGCCTGGCCGGCAGTCATGGATCCATCCCCGATCACGGTGATGACTTTATAGGTTTCCCCCCGCAAGCAGCGGGCATGGGCCATCCCCAAGGCGGCCGAGATAGAGGTGCTGGAGTGGCCGGTGCCAAAAGCGTCGTAAGGACTTTCCTCCCTGCGGGGAAACCCGCAGATTCCACCCAACTGCCGCAAAGTGGGGAACTGGACCCGGCGGCCGGTGAGGAGCTTGTGGGCGTAAGTCTGGTGGCCGACATCCCAGATCAGGCGGTCGCGGGGGGTATCAAAAACATAATGAAGGGCCAGGGTCAGTTCCACCACTCCCAGGCTGGAAGCCAAGTGCCCGCCAACCCTGGAAACGGTGTGGATAATTTCTTCGCGGATCTCCTGAGCCAGCAGCGGAAGTTCCGCAAGGCGCATCTGGCGCAGGTCCGCCGGGCTGTCAATTTGTTGGAGCAAGCGTCCCATTCAATTCGTTCTCTTGAGGATGTATTTGGCGATCTCGCGTAAAGGATTGGCCTGCCCCGGGAAGGGTCGCAAATGGAGGAGCGCTTCCTCCACTAAGGTTTCGGCTTGGCGGCGTGAATCGGCGATCCCGAAGAAGGCGGGATAGGTGGCTTTCCCTCGGGACCGGTCTTTGCGGGTGGACTTGCCGAGTTTACGCGGTTCTCCGCGGATGTCCAGAAGGTCATCGATGACCTGAAAAGCCAGGCCAAGCTTTTCACCGTAACTCCTCAAGGTTTTGAACTCCCGTTCGGAAGCCCCCCCAATGATCGCGCCTGCGGCCACGGAGGCGGCGATCAGGGCGCCGGTTTTATGGCTGTGGATGTATTCCAGAAGGTGACCTTCGATTTTTTGTCCCTCCGCAAGGATGTCCATGGCCTGGCCGCCAATCATCCCCAGCGATCCGGCGGCCCGGGCTACCAGGCGGATCGCCCGCAGGCGTCGCCGGGGCGAAACGCCGGTCATCAAGTCGGTCCGGGTCAAAAGATAGAAGGCTTCAGTGAGGAGGGCATCTCCGGCTAGAACGGCCAGTCCTTCCCCGAAGACTTTGTGGCTGGTGGGTTGGCCGCGGCGAAGGTCGTCGTCATCCATCGCGGGAAGGTCGTCATGAATTAGAGAATAGGTATGAATCATTTCCAGGGAACAGGCCAGGGGTAACGCATCAACGGCCTTGCCCCCCACCGTCTCAGCTCCGGCCAGGGCCAGGATGGGCCGCAGACGCTTTCCTCCGGCGAAGAGGCTGTAGCGCATGGCCCTGTGGATCTCGGGGGGGAATTCATTCTCGGCGGGAAGCCACCTTTGCAAAGCTCCATCCACCATCTGCCGGCGGCGCTTAAGGTATGCTCTTAAATTCAAATCAGCCCTCTTCTTCCAGCGAGAAAGGCTTGGGAACAAGGCGGCCGTCGGTATCTTTTAGAAGGATTTCCACCTTCTTCTCGGCCTCATCCAGCTTTTTCGAACAAAACCGGAAGAGGCGCACGCCCTCCTCAAAGGCCTTGAGGGATTCTTCCAGGGTGAGGTTCCCGTCTTCAAGCTTCTTGACAATCGACTCTAATTTCTGGAAGGCGTCTTCAAATTTCTGTTCAGCCACTTTACCCCCTAAAAAGCAGGGTTCAGGGATTCGAGGATTCCAGGGTTCAAGGGTAAAATCTTTTCCGTATTCCACTTGGCCCCCCGAATCCTGGCCCCCTGGAAACCTATTTTTTTATTATTATACACCCATCGACCCGAGCGTCAAGGTTGGTTACTGACCTTCCCCGTTTTCTTTTATCTCCTCCACCCTGGCGACAAATTCTCCCTGATGCACTTTTATGCTTACCCGGTCCTCGGTTTTTAACCCGGACGCACGGCGGATGATTTCATTTGATGGGAGAGCCCGGGCCAGGCTGTAACCTCTTTCCAAAACAGCCAGAGGGCTCAAGGTCTGGAGCTTCCCCAGGTACCCCTCCATCCTTTCGCGGAAGAGACGCAGCTTCGAACGCTGGGCTAAGTTCAGGCTGCGGGAAAGCTGGCCCAGGCGGCTCCGATATTCGGCAGCCCGGCGGGCGGGATGGAGGAGAATAAAACTGTCGGCTTTCAACTGCAGCCTTTCTTTCCGCCACGAGAGGTCTTGCCTTAAAGAACCGGAAAGCAGGGAGAAAAGATCATCCAGGCGTAAGCGTTGGTCCGACAGCCTTTTACGGGGATCCGACAAACGGTCCAGGAAGGATAAAATCCGTTCCCGCCTCGGTTCCAGGGCTCCCCGGCCGGTTCGGGCCAGCCTCAGTCTTAGACTTTCTAAGGACTGGATCAACTCCGCTTTGTTCCGGACCACAAGCTCCGCCGCCGCCGAGGGGGTGGGGGCCCGCAAATCGGCGACGAAATCCGCAATGGTAAAATCCACCTCATGGCCGACGGCGGAGATGACGGGTAGGCGGGAATTGAAGATGGCCCGGGCGACGATTTCTTCGTTGAAGGCCCAGAGATCTTCCAGGGAACCTCCCCCCCTCCCCACGATGATCACCTCCACCCCGGGCCATTCGTTGAGCGCGCTAATGGCCTGGGCGATCTCCTGCGCCGCTCCCTGGCCCTGAACCCGCACGGGGTAGAGGAGAATCTGAACGTTGGCAAAGCGGCGGGCGATGATCTGCAGCATGTCCCGGATGGCCGCTCCCGTTGGAGAGGTAACCATTCCGATTTTCTGGGGCAGGTGGGGCAGGGGTTTCTTATGGGCTGCTTCAAAGAGGCCTTCAGCCGCAAGTTTTTCCTTGAGCTGCTCAAAGGCCAATTGCAAAGCCCCCACCCCTTTCGGCTCTACGTAGTCCACGACGATTTGGTATTCTCCCCGGGGCTCGTAAACCGAGAGGCGTCCATAGCAAATGACCTGCAGGCCGTCGGCCGGGGCGAATTTCAGGAGCCGGTTTTGCATGCGGAACATCACCGCCCGGACCTGAGCCGATTCATCCTTAAGCGTGAAGTAGAGATGGCCGGAGCTGGGAAGGCGAAGGTTGGAGATTTCGCCTTCCACCCAGAGGTGCTCGAAATTCTGCTCCAGCAGGGATTTGATCCCAGCCGTAAGCTGGGTGACGGTTAAGATGGGGCGAGAGGACATAAGTAAAATAGGATTCAGAAGTTAAAAGGGTCATCTCCAAATTAGTTGAGGGCCAAAGAGCCGGTATATTCCAAATGCCGAGTGATTCCAGGGTCCCGGAAGGAAAGCCATATTGCTTG
>CAZIDC010000284.1:0-4547 GCA_964537885.1 uncultured Syntrophaceae bacterium
TAACGCCGGCTCAAAGATTTTTTCCTTCATGGCGAACCCCCTTATATTATTTTGCTGAACACTGAATTCGCTGATCACAAGCGGATTCATGAATCATTACCGAAAAGCTACTCTGGGATATCTGCTCCATCACCGCTATCGATGCCGCGGTGCCCACCTTTTAGTTCTTTTCCCTGGGATTTTCCCTTCTCATGGAGTCAATTTTCAAATCCAAGATCATAAGAAAGCACAATAGGCGGTTGGTGCTTTCGGACCGTCACATGTATGGATCGTACCATAACGAAGCCTACCAAATCCCCGTCTTTTTTTCAATAAAAGGGTTGTATGTTGCAGCCCTTCAAGTCTCTGGCATTAGTTTTCCCCCCATGAATAGCCATTGGAAATGGGAAAAACAGCATGGCTTCCCCGGATCTATTTTTCTGTGCCATCTCCCGCCCGAGAATGCGCCTGGATAAGATTCGTCGCCGATCGTCCCTTCCTTGACAACTCCAACCTTCGGTGTTAGCCTCAAACCCAGGTTTTCTTCTCCGTCCATCGGGAGGTTGAAATGAATTCCGCAATAAAAAAAACCGTCTTCCATTCCTGGCATAAGAGCCATGGGGCCCATATGGTTAATTTCGGCGGGTGGGAGATGCCTTTGAACTATGGACATGGAATCGTTGAAGAGCATCTCGCCACGCGCAAATTCGGGGGTCTGTTCGACATTTCCCACATGGGGCGCTTCTCGATCACCGGGGAGGGAGCCCTGCCCTTCCTGCAGTATGTTCTCACCAACAACGCCGCGGCTTTGGAGACCGGTCAGGCCCAATATACCATCCTGGCCAATGAAGGCGGCGGCGCCATCGACGATGCTTACCTTTACCGCATGGAAGAAGATGAATTCTTCTTAGTTGTCAATGCTTCTAATACAGCAAAAGACTGGAACTGGATACAGGAACACCTGGGAAAATTTTCCCAGGTGACTCTCGAAGACCGTACGGAAATCATCTCGATGGTTGCCTTTCAGGGGCCGAAGACCAAAGCTATCCTCGAAGATATTCTCAAGAAGAGCCGCTCTTTTCTCCCGGATCCGGGGAGAAATCACTTGCGGACGGCGAGGATGGAAGGCGTCGATGTATCCATATCCAGAACCGGTTATACGGGAGAGCCTTTGGGATTTGAACTTTTCATTCCGGCCGAAAATGCTTTACGGGTTTGGGAAAAAATTTGTTTGGCCAGCCAGGAGGAAGGAATCCTTCCCATTGGTCTGGGGGCCCGGGATACGCTGCGACTGGAAGCGGGTCTTCCGCTCTATGGCCACGAACTCGGCCTGGACCAGGACGGTAAAGAAATTCCTGTCCTGTCCATCCCCCCCGCCAAGGTTGCCGTAAGTTTCTCCGGGGTGAAAGGCGATTTCATCGGTAAAAACTCCCTCTGGAAACAATTTCAGGAATTAAAGAATCGGGAGGAAGTCCATACTTCTTCTTTATTTCAACCCCTTGCCGTCCCCAGAAGAGTCTGGCCCCTGGCCATTTTGTCCGCGGGCGTTGTCCGGCCGCCTTCTCCGGTTTACCTGGATGAGGCCGTTGTTGGATATGTAACCAGTGGAACCATGGTTCCCTATTGGAAATTTACGGGGGAAGGACTCTCCTCCGTGATCGCTAAAGAATCCGGACGCAAGGCCATCGCCCTTGCTTACCTCGATGCCGCCATTGAAGAAGATCAAACGGTTAAAATACTAAGCCGGGGAAAATTCCTGGCTGCCCGTGTGGTCAAACGCCAATTAAGCTCAGAAGCGCCTCCCTTTGCCCGGCCCATTGATGTTGAAGAAATCGTCGTCGCCAAACCCGGGCCAAAAAAACCGTTGGCAACATCGGTATCCGACATCGTCCAGAAGGCCATAAAAAATACCCGGTGGCGGCAAAAACAGACCGTAAACCTTATCCCCTCGGAGCAGACTGCTTCACCGCTGGTAAAACTCTTATCCATCTCCGACCCTTGCGGCCGGTATGCCGAGCATCGGCATTACGATTATTTAGAAGATGCGGAAATCTTCTACTATCAGGGAACAGCCTTCATTGAGGAAATGGAAGACAGATTAAAGGAAGAGATGGCCCGGTTTCTGGGTTGTACGGCTGTGGAGACCCGGATCATCAGCGGGCAGATGGCCAACGCCGCCTTTTTCAGCGCTTACCTCGATTATCTCAACCGCTTCGACCGCAAGTCCGAACCCCGGCGGCTGCGTAAGGTAATGAACCATCAGTTAGGGCGCGGAGGCCACTTAAGTTCCCAACCCATGGGCGCCTTAAGGGATTTTATTGGGGTTGATCCTCAGATGGATAAGCGCGGGGTTATCCCTTTTCCGGTGCTGGATGAAAATCCCTACCAGGTTGACCTTGGGCAGACCGAGAAGCTTCTGCGACAGCATAAACCGGAGCTCATCATCCTGGGTAAATCAATGATCCTTTATCGCGAACCCCTGACTGAACTCCGCCGGATGGTCGATGCCCTGCCCGAGAAGACTCTGATTATGTATGATATGGCTCATGTTTTGGGCCTCATTGGACCTTCCTTTCAGCAGCCCTTCCTGGAGGGGGCGGATATCGTCACCGGGTCGACCCATAAAACCTTCTTCGGCACCCAGCGGGGGATCATCGGAAGCAACTTCGACGAAACTTCGGACTACCATGAAATCTGGGAAGCTGTAGAACGCCGGAGTTTTCCGGGAAGCGTGAGCAACCATCACCTTGGCACGCTCCTGGGCCTTCTGTTGGCGGCGTACGAAATGAACGCTTTTGCCGATGAATATCCTAAGCAGACCATTGCCAATGCCAAAGCTTTTGCCCAGTGTCTAAAAAGCTGCGGTCTGCAAGTCGAGGGAGATCCCCAGATCGGATACACCGAAACCCACCAAGTTCTCCTGCGAGTGGGCTATGCCCGGGGCCCGGAGATTGCCCGCCGGTTAGAGGATAACAATATCATCGTGAATTATCAGGCCCTACCGGACGATGAAGGATTTACGGCCAGCAGCGGCCTGCGCACGGGGGTCCAGGAGATGACCCGCTTTGGGATGAAAGAAGAGGATTTTGGGGAGCTGGCAGGAATCATGGCCGATATCATCCTGCGCAGCCGCTCGGCCAAAGAGGAAGTCATTCGTTTTCGCTCGCGGTTTACCAGGATGGAATACTGTCTACCGGAAGAGAAAGCCCGCCCCCTGATCGAGGAACTCCTAAAAGTTGTGATGGGCTAAAAATACTTTCAGTTTCCGGCCACGATTATTTTCACTTTTTACTTCTTACCATTTACTTCTCACCGATCATCCATTCGATCGGAGGCGAATATACACCAGCTCGGGAAAAGATCCATGGCGCATCGGAGGCCCGCCGGTTCCCACTCCCCTGCTGACATACAGACGGCTTTCTCCGACCTGAAAGAGGCCCCGAGTGCGGGGGAAGAAAAGCCAGGCCAAGGGCCGCATGGGAAGGAGCTGAGGCCCATGAGTATGCCCGCTTAACTGCAAGCCAACCCCGCAAGAAGCCACTTTATCAAAATGGACGGGTTGATGGTAGAGCAGAAGGGATGGTTTATCAGGGTCGAGGCCGGCGATGAGGTTGTCAAAGTCTGGCAATGGCTTCCCCGTTCTTCGCCAAACAGTCGGGTCATCAATTCCCAGAATCTGCAGACCGCCGGGCAGGACTGCCGTTTCATTGCGCAGAACCCTGATGCCCGCTTGCTCCATGATGGCTACAGTCCGGTCCACGCTGGAAAAAAACTCGTGGTTCCCGGTTACCGCAAAAACTCCCAGGCGGGCTTTCAGATTGGAGAGGGGGCCGGCCATCTCCTCCATGTGGGCAACGCCTTCGTCCACCAGATCGCCGGTAATAACTACAAAATCCGGGTCGAGAGCATTGACCCGCCGCACGATATCGGATAGCCTTCCGTTCTCATTCAGCATCCCGTAATGAACGTCCGAGAGTTGGACCAGAGAGATCCCATCCAAATCCGGCGGCAAATTCCGCAGAGGAATCTCCAATCGGGTGATTTCGATGTTGCGGGCCTCCCAAAAAGAATACCCCCCGATCGCCAAAACACCCGCGGCCATGCATCCCGCAACTAATCGGCGGTGAAATAAAGACGGTACGCGAAAAAACTTGAAAGAAAAGTCCAGTCTTCTGAACAGAACGAAGAGCAGGTCGCTCCCCATCGCCAAAACACAGGAATAGAGAGTAAGGCCCATCCAGATCGAAGAAACGAAGTTCAGCAGTTGGCTGAAGGAATTAAAATCATGCCGGCCTAAAAGCTTGCTGACCGGAAATAAGACCACCAGTAAAATAAACGCCAGACGGATTGAGCTCCGCATCCTTGCCGGAGGCCGGGCCATACGCATAAACCATTTATACAGGTAAAGATTCGCCAAGAGGTAAAGGGCTGGCACAATAAGGAGCCCTGAACTTGCCAGGTGGGTCATTCCTGCTCCTGAAAAAGCAATAGAGTTTTTCCCGGTCTTTTTTGAATATATTTTACGCCTAGGGGTCGCTTTTCCGGCATGATCCTAATCACATTAAAAT
>CAZIDC010000285.1:0-4546 GCA_964537885.1 uncultured Syntrophaceae bacterium
GGCCTCCTTTCTAAAAGGAAAGGGGAGAAAATGGCAGAAGACTTCGACCAAGATAAAAAGATGGGCCTGCGCTTTTCGGAGACGATGTCTGGATACTTCCATGAAGGGGAGGCGGGTTTCGAAGAAGGTGAAAGGGCAGGGAAAGAACAGAATAACTCCCTATCGTTTGAGGTGACGATCCGTATAGAAGACATTGATGATTTTTGCAGGTTGGCGGGGCGCAAAGCCAGGCTTGACGGCACGGTTTCTTCCCGACGACTTGGGCAAAACCTACCCATCCGCAACGGGGCGTTCAGCCTGTTCAGGCCCGACCGGCAGACCGGGAAAAGGCACATGGTCTATTCTTTTGGTTTTACCGGCGGCGACGGCAATGATTATTTCCTCTATGGTTACAAAGTCATTTATGATGATCCCGCCCCAGGAGACCTGCTCAAAGATATGACCCGAATGTTCACCCGCCTTTATAAGGGACATTCCTTGGATGGAGCTGTGCTTGGTTCCGGAATATTGCACTTTGAGCTCAAGAGCATGCCCTCCATGCTTGCTTCTTTTGAGGCCACCCCTGTAAGGTCCCTGGCGGCCAAGTTCAAAACGATCTCGAAATTTTATTCCTTCTGTTATGGCGAGATCCGGGACGCTTACTTGGCCAAGCTGAGTCCTATATACCATACAGAATACGAAAACCTGGTTTTGAGTGGAAAACTGAAGTCTTCAGCGGGCAACGAGTCAAACTTCTTCTTTTTCTCGGGCATTCACGACAAGGACTTCCCTTGGGGGGACGACGGCGTTTTCTGGGATGTCGCTCTGATCATCCAGAAGGCCGATGGCGGCTGGGCGAAATATGTGCTGACCGACCGGGTAATTGACGGTCTGGAGCTGGATGTAACCAAAGGAACCTACCGCTACGAAGGTCCCATCTACCAATTGCTGACGGGTTGCCGGGTGTCCACCAGCGAGATCAAGAAGGCTGTTTTGCCCGCGCACCTGCGCCGGATGCGCGCCATTATTGAAATCCGTTTTGCTTATGAAAAATATCCTACCGTCGATATGCCCTTTTCTTTGCTTTCGCCCCTGAAGAAATTTATTCCCGAGAAAGCTTGGGGCAAAATCCAGGAATGGCTTCCCCATCTCGAAACCCTGGGACTCCACCTGACCCCGCACAAAGTTCACCCAACGGCAGGGAAATTCATCCTCAGCGATGAAGCCTCCCCGCAAGAGTATTCCCTTGTGCCTGAGGAAACGCTGGGCGAAGCGGAAAGATCAACCTTCCAGAACATCCGGTGGCCGAAACTCTACTATAATTATTTCTGCGCCCTGAACCCGGCTGCGGACCAAATCTACATAAAGATCCGCTCGCATGTGCTCCGGGTTAACCGCAAGGAATTCGGGATGGACAGGGTGCAGCAGGAACTGGGTAAAATCATCAGCCATCTGGGCTCTCTCGACCTGAATATTCACGGGGAGGCTTGCGATCGATTGGCTGAAGAGGAAGCAAAATTCTGGCCCCTGGCCGATGAAAATCTCCTGGAGGTCAATAACGATCATTTTCCGACGGCCGTATTGCAGAGGCGGATCGTTTCCCTCCGAGAGGAAGGGGGTAAAGTTTTTTACGCTCTGGAAGAAGACATGGACCTGCTCAACCTGGGAAGTATCAACTCCGGCAGAGTGGTAAAAGTAGCCGCCGTAAAAAAGAGCGATAAATTGGAAGCCCTGGACGAAGTGCTGGCAGCGACGGATTTTTTTGGCAAGCTGGAGGCGGCCGGCGAGCAATCCGGGAAGGGCCAAGAAGCCCTGGCGATCATCGTCAAGCCGAATTTTATGTTTATGTACTCGACCCAAGACCCTTCCACCTATACCGATCCGCAATTAGTGGAGCACCTGTTGGATCGGATGTACGAACGGGGGTATCGCCATCTGGCATGCGCCGAGGCCCGGAGCACCTACGGGGTTTTTTTCACCAACCGGGAGGTCAAAACCGTTGCCCGCCATATCGGGCTTACCGGGAAGAATTACCGGGTCATCGACCTTTCGGAAGACCTCGAAGAGTATTCCTTCTCCGGAAAACTGGGAAACCACTATGTGAACCGGGAATGGAAGAGGGCGGATTTCCGCATCGCCTTCGCCAAGAATAAGACCCACTCCTACGCCTATTACACCCTGGCCATCAAGGACGCTTATGGCGCGCTGCCGATGGAAAATAAGTTTTTGGAGTACCATCACCAGAGGGACATCTTCACCACCACCATAGAATTTATCAAACATTTTCCCATTCATTTTGCTTTGATCGACGCCTATATCAGCGCCGACGGGCCCTTCGGGATTTTTGCCGACAAGAATCCGAACCGTACGCAAACCCTGATCGGCAGCGAGGACATCGTCGCCACCGACTGGATTGGCGCCGCCAAGATGGGGCTGGACCCGATGGTGAGCGATTACATGAAGAGGGCCGTGGAAGCATTCGGGAAACCCCAGATTCAACTGGAGGGGGACCGGACGATCTATCCCGACTGGGTCAACGTAGCCGATGTCATCCCCCTTGCGGCCTTTGGGGTGTTAGACCGGAATTATTACTTTGGCAACCTTTTTTACTCGGTCTTTGCCTACATGGAGGATTTCTTCCAGTACAAGGATCCCAGCATCGGACGAAGATTGGCCCGGATCCTGGCCGACCCGCTCAAATCGCTCTTCTTCCAAAAACTGGAGCGGGGGGAACTGGACCGCGATTTGAACCAGAAGCTTTATGAACAGTTTTCAGGCAGCGAATAAGAAGGCAGGGGGCTGGGAAATGAAAGAAGATACCGGAGGCGTTGATGGACAAGAAGTGGAAGTGCACGGTTTGCGGCTATATCCATGAAGGGGAGAATCCGCCGGAATTTTGCCCGGTTTGCGGGGCGCACAAGTACCAGTTTATTCTTTATGCCCCGATGCCGGAGGCTTTGGAGAGAAAACTGAAGGAGGCTTTTGCCGGGGAAGCCAAAGCCCACGTGCGCAACTTAGCCTTTGCTAAAAAGGCGGAGGCGGACGGATTCCCGCAGATTGCCAAGCTCTTCCGCGTTGTGGCAGAGGCCGAGAGAGTCCATGCCGATGAGTATCTTAAATACCTGGAGGGGATGATAGGGGAAACCGAGGAAAATTTGAAGGCGGCCTTTGAAAGCGAGATCAGGGCTAAAACAGACATCTATCCTCCCTTTATCCAGGAGGCCTTTGCTCTGAAGAGGGAGGATGTGGCCTGGAGTTTCAGCCGTTCCCGGGATGTGGAGGAGAGGCACGCCAAGCTCTATAAAGATGCCCTGGGGGCTATGATTACGGAGCAAGAAACAACCTACCATGTTTGCCAGGTCTGCGGCTATGTCTTCGATGGAGATTTACCCGATAAGTGCCCGGTATGCCGGGCGAAAAAGGAAAATTTCAAAAGGATTGATTGAGCGGTTGCCTTTCCCGATCTAAAAGTTGCTGCCCCACTAAGGTCGAGCGGAGGATCATCCGCAGCATATCAATATCGGTTATATGGGGGGCGGCAAAAATCACCTTTTTACCCTGATAGGTAGAGGGAGATTTATAATTATTGGACTTCACAGATCCAATCGTATCATCTTCCAGAAGAAGAAAAATCTTACTCCGCTTCATGTTCCTACCCCCCCTCCTTCCTACTCGTTCCCCAGTCTTCTCCTTAAGGGATAAAATGGACCAGGGAGTGGTAAACTCTGGTTATTTTTTGTTTGACATAGCAAATATTATGCCGTTTTGTTTTGAGTTGTAACACGTTGCAATTAATAAGAACTAATGAGTTTATTGGCTTTCTGGAGGTCCGATCGGTCAATAAATTGCCTACGAAATTGGAATAAAATGTGCGATAACGGACTTGGAAATAAGGTGGCCTTGCCGCTCTGGGCCGGGGGTAGGGATCAAGCGGAAGTTTTTTTAAGAGGAGAGCGGATCAGCGGACCTTTGAGCCTGCTTTGGCTTCTTTATCGAAAGTGGCCACGATGACCCCGTCGGCCCCTTCAGCCGCCAGAAGCATCCCCTGGGATTCAACGCCCATCAGCTTGGTTGGCTGGAGGTTGGCCAAAAGGATGATGGTTTTGCCCACCAGTTCCTCCGGTTTGTAATAGCGCGCAATTCCGGCGACGACGGTGCGCTCCTCGCCGATGTCCACGCGCAGCTTGAGAAGTTTATCGGATTTCTTGATATTCTCCGCAGCGAGAACTTTCCCCACGCGGAGGTCCATTTTCTGGAATTCTTCCATAGTAATCAGAGTTGATGATTCCATCTTTTCTTTTTTCTCTCCTTTTGGTTTTTCTTCAATCCGGGGAAAGAGGGCTTCCCCTTTGCGGACTTTTCCACCCGCAGCCAACCCTCCCCACTCCTTCAGGCTGGCCAGGGTCTGGCCGTTAAAGTCGGCAATCCCCAACTGGGTTTGAATCTTCTCCGCGGTCCGGGGCATAAAGGGCGAGATGAGCACGGCTACAAAGCGCAGGACTTCGAGGAGCTGGTAAAGGACGGTATTCAGGCGCTCGGCTTGGCCGGGGTCCTTGGCCAGGGCCCA
>CAZIDC010000286.1:0-4533 GCA_964537885.1 uncultured Syntrophaceae bacterium
AGAAAAATCCGGTGGAAGACTGGGAAAAGGGAAGGGAAAAGGGGACAGATTTATTTTAGTCTTCTTTCTATACTGTAGAGTACCGTATTTTACTAATAAATGAACCTAAATCCAGAGCGAATGAAATGTCCGTGAGGGATCTGATAGCGCTTTCAACAAAGAAGCGGCAAAAAAGCACAGGCGCGACGGTTAAAATTCAGTGATCATTGCATTTAGATCATGTTATGGCTCTCAGGACTTCGCCGCTCACCGAGAGTGACCCTTTTGTGCTCCTAAGGAATGACCCTCAGGATGCGCAGTTAATAAGTTGGCAGTTCTGATCCAGAGTATTTTTGAAGGTGACGAAGTAGGGAGGACGCGGAGGCGTTGAAGGAGCAGGGAAGGTGAAAGGCGATCAAGATTTAGGAGTGGGTTTTCCCTTGTCATTGGAGGATAGCCTTAGGGAAGGGCCGTTGATGCGTATGGTGATACAGTGGTGTTTGAGGCGATCCAAAAGGGCGTCAACGAGAGTCTTTCTCTGGAAGAGGTCGTACCATTCCGGATAGTCTAAATTGGTTGTCACCATCGTGGATTTTTTCCCATAACGTTCCCCCATCAGTTTAAAGAAGGCATTGATCTGTTCCGGTTTAAGGGTCAGGTATCCCAACTCGTCAATCAAAAGGAGGTCGTAGCGACAGAGGCGCTGGATGAGTTTTGGGCTGGATCGGTCCGCCAGAGAGGCGTAGAGTTCATCCAGGAGATCCTGGGCGTGGTAGAATCGTCCTCGGTATCCGGAGAGCAGAGCCTGACGTAAGAGGCCTATAGCGAGGCCTGATTTTCCGGTGCCGGGATTTCCGATGAAGACGATATTTTCTTTCCGTTCCACGAAGGACAATCCGGAGAGTTGTTGGATTTGGGCCTTACTGACCCCTGGTTGTTTATCAAAAGGGAAAGTTTTCAGAGTCCAATCCCAGGGGATCTTAGCTCGCTTGAGACGGTAGAGGAGGCTTTGATTTTGACGATGGGCTTGCTCCTCGAGTAGGAGACGGTAAATAACTTCCGAGACGGGGGCGGCTTCCTTTTCTGCTCTACGGAGCTCCGGAGCGAGAGCGCCGGCGATTCCTTTCAGGCGTAACTGGGCCAGGAGTTGATCGAGTTTTTCGTTCATGGCTCTTCCTCCTCTTCGAGGGTGAAGAAGTCTCCTGCGATCTGGGCAAGGATCATCTGTTCCAGGCGGGTCAGATCATAAAGCCCATACCGGAGGGCTTGGACCACGGCTTTTTCAACCGCCTCCGGGGGATAGGTTCGCTTAAGATCCAGGAGCCTGCGCATGGACATGACGCCTCGGCCTCGGGAACGCCTTTTGAGTTCTTGGACAAACTGATCGAGCCATTCCTGTTGTCCCCGGAGGGCCTTTTCCTCCAGGCAGGGACCCTCATGAGCTTTTTGGCGGTTCAAGGGGGGGTGGTGTCCCGGCGTGGTGATTCGGGTCTCTCGTTTATCCAGGAGCCTGGGATGATCGGCCACCTTTTGATTTTTGAAGAAGACCTGGACCCGGTCCCACAACTTATGGATTTCCACTTCCTTTCCCACAAGTCGTTCCGGCACCGAATAGCGGTTGGTATCGACTTGAACATAGCCGGCCACATCCACCGTTCGATAAAAGGTTTGATAGACGGGAGGGATATAGGGCGGAAGGGGATGGAGGTGGGGTTTTTCCATCAGGTAGGCGGCTTCCGGGCTCATGCCCAGGGAGCGCTTGACCTTCTGGTTGGCCACCTCGGTCGACCATCTTTTGGCTTGCTCGTTGAGGTCAGGCCAATCGGTGAAGGTGCGACCCGCCAGAAAGTTACGCTCCACATAGGAGAAGTTTCGCTCCATCTTTGCGCTGCGGTCTGCATCCCCAACGGCATGGGGGGTGAACGTTACCCCAAAGACCTGGCCGAAGCGCTCCATCTCCGGAGCAATGTCAGCCTCCGGGCCACTGCCGTGAGCCACCAGGACGCTGGTGTTGTCGATGATACAGCGTGGGCAGGTGCCGTCCATGAACCGAAAGGCGGCATCAAGAAAGACCCGGGCCTCGAAGCGGGTGAAGGCCGGGTAATACTGGATAAACAGTTTTCGGGAGTAAGCCAGGACCAACCCCGCACACTGGGCCTTCACCTTCTTTCCTTCCAGAAGCACAATATGAGGAGAAGTATCGTGCTGCATCTCCTGGCCCGGCCCAAACTCATAGGTTCCGGAACGATGTTTGATCTGATCCTCCCTCAGATCGAGGCTGCGCACGATCCGGGTCAGGGTGCTGTAGGGAACGCTCCGGCCGTATTGGTCCTGGAGAATGTCTTGGACCCTGACCACATTGCCCTTAGCGGTTTTGAATACCTCCTGGACGAGGGGGGAAAGCTCCTCATAGGGGGATTCTCTCCGGGGGGTCTTTTGCCCCTTGCCCCGGATGACCCGTCGGACCGTGTTACGGGAGAGTTTGAGGATTTGGCTGATCTGCCGGATCTGCACTCCCTGCTGATAAAGGCTCAAGATGGCCTGTTTGCTCTCCTGGGGGATCATCGCGATTATACCTCCTGATCTTTTTTTCCAGTTCCACAAATTGCTCTCGACTCTCTTCAAAGGCCGTAAGCAGGACGCGTCGCTCTACATTCCCCTGGCCGGTATAGAATAGCGTGGGGACTGCCCGGAGGAGCCCGCGGAGCATATGCCCGATCATTCTCAACTCCCTGAGCCATCGGCCCTCCACCCCCTCTTTCAATACCTTCGCCCCTGTGGCTTCCTCCCTCGCCCGGAAGGCCTTTAGGAAAAGAAGGGGTTCCCGTACCAGGTTTTCTCGTTGTTTCCGATTGGCCTTCTGGTAGTGGCGGAACCAAAGGGCCAGGTCCCGGGTGGACAGATCCGTTTGGGAAAGGTTCTCGCAAAGCACCTTCCCATGCTCCGGCATTGCGCGCGCAATCGGGGCGATGACCCGGGTGGCCGCCCAGGTGGAGATCGCCCCCTTGCGGATCAACTCTAAAGCGTCCTCCGGAAGAGCGTTATAAAGAGCCATTCGCCCCGATACCCAACCCTGTTTGCGCCCCAGCAGGGAGGCGATCCGGCTCTGGGACAGATGGTATTGATCGTGAAGTTCCCGGAGAAGAGCCGCCTCCTCGATGAGATCCCACTTACGACTATGAGCCCGAGCCAGGACCTCCACCAAGGCCTCCTCCTCTTTGCATTCCCAGATCTCCGCCACCGCCGTGTCCCGCCTGCAGCGCTGCACGGCCTCCACCCGCAGGTAGCCATCGATCAGGACCAAGGAGTCCATCCCCTCCCTTAAGGCGATCACCGGAATGATCTGCCCGAACCGCTCAATGGAACTGGCCAGGGAAGAAATCCTCTCGGGCCTGTAGATCCTCGTATGGGCATAGCGAAGCTTCAAATGAGCGATCTCGATCTCTTTCACTTCTCGAAGATGTCCAGAATCCATGATCCCCTCTTAGCCCGAAGATCGATTCCAGCCTCGACGGGGAAATCGATCCACCACCCGACCCCGGCATCCACAAAAATGACACCGCCCACTCTGGTCAAACCATGCCCGGGCTTGAACCATAAGAACCCGAACAGAGATAAACAGCCTTATAACCCACCCGGGCAACCCTCGGGAAGAGGGATCATCCATCTTTTTTGCATTCCTTTGACTGAATCCGTGCCGACGGCGGTTCTCCCCTTGCCGGTGGGCCTTCTTCCCTTGCGGGGTCTGCCGGTAACGTCTTTGCGCTTCCCGGTGAACTCTGTGCCTTCCTAAAATACGACACTCCTCCCCACAATACGCCTGCCCCCTAAAGCATCGCCGACACACGTAGAATCTTGCCCCACACCAGGGGCAACAAACCTCAACTAAAAGCAAAAATAAAATGGCCTCCGGCCTTGCAAAGAGCCGGAAGCCATGATAAAAATGAGTCAGCTGTTGGAGCTTCCGACCGTTTGCGAAGCTCTCTCTCAAAGCCCGAAGTTGCCGCTTCGGGCTTTTCCTTTTTTCCCCTACGAAAAAGCCAATACGAAGATTATTAGAGAGATGAAAAGAAAGATAGCCCTTATTCTCTCCGGAGGGCAAGCGGCGGGTCAAAAAACCCTGAGCATTTTATCGGCGGGTCTATTCTTCTGAGTAAAGGTGGGTCAATTTAAATGAGCGGCAAAGCTTTACCAGAGATCGTCGATTCTGGGGCATTTTAGAGCGTTGCCTGGGAGTGTTTTGGAGGGTTCCAATGAGTTCATTTTATTTTTTTTTATAATTAATATTAGGATATTACGTTATATTAATTGGAAAAGGAGAGTTAATGGGGGAAAAAGAAGGAATTAGAATCGGGTCTCGACATTTTTATTTGTTATTAGGGAACCTTTGGAAAATATATAGCATCACAACAATGAGGTTAGGAAGGAGTGATTATTATGGCTACTGGAAAGAAAATTGAAAAATTAAGAAAAAAGGATGTGCGATGCCTGCGTTGCGGGGGCAAGATGATATCCGAAAAATTTTATGACATAAGTAATACATTTTTCGGATGG
>CAZIDC010000287.1:0-4532 GCA_964537885.1 uncultured Syntrophaceae bacterium
TCCGAAACAAACTTATCCCCCAAGATTTTGGCTTTTAGTTTTGAGCCTTAAATTTTTGCCGTTTAGGTTTGTTTCGAATTTCGTATTTCGGGCTTCGAATTTGTTTTACCCAGTGTGTCCAAACCCCCCCTCGTTCCGGGGCGTGGCATCTAATTCTTCTACTGATTCTAACACAGCTCTGCAAACGGGGGCAATAACAAGTTGGGCAATCCGGTCGCCCCGTTTTATTTTGAAGGATTTTTGGCCAAAATTAATCAGCAAGACTCCAATTTCCCCGCGGAAATCGGCGTCGATGGTCCCGGGAGTGTTGACCAGAGTGACCCCGTTCCGTAAGGCCAGCCCGCTCCGGGGCCGAACCTGTCCTTCGCATCCTTCGGGGATGGAAAGGGCAATGCCCGTAGGGATCAGCTTTCTCTCCCCTGGTTCCAGGATCACTTCCTCATCCACCGCCGCGAAAAGATCCATGCCCGCTGAATGTTCGGTCATGTACTGAGGCAAGGGAATCTCTTTGTCCTGATTTCCCCGTAGGCGTTTAACCTTCACTTCGACGATTGCGGCTTTCATGCTGAAAAAAGGTTTTGGGGAATCGCTTTTTCAGTTACTGGCCCCAGGACGGTAAGGGATAAAGCTTCCGGCCGGAGCATTTGTTCGGCCAGAACGCCGACCTCTTCGCTGGAAACTTTTTCAATTCCCTCAATAATCTCCTCCGTGCTGATATAACGGCTGAAGTAAAGTTCGTTCTTGGCCAGGCGGGACATGCGGCTGTCGGTACTTTCCAGGCTTAAGAGAAGATTGCCCTTCAATTGCTCTTTGGCGGCCCGCAATTCTTTCGGCTTTAGGGAATCATCGGCTAACTTCTTCATTTCCCTGAGAATGGTCTGCAAGGCCCGGGAAACGGTTTTTTCTCCAGTCCCCACATAAACCCCAAGGATGCCGCTGTCCATGAAAGCAGAAAGGTACGAATAAACCGAGTAGGCCAACCCCCGTTTTTCCCGGATTTCCTGGAATAACCGGGAGCTCATCCCTCCCCCCAGGATGGTATTCAATACGGCAATGGTAAAACGCTGGGGATGGGTAGCCGAAAGGCCCTGGGTACCTAAGAGGATATGGACCTGTTCGAGCTTCTTATTCTTCACCAGCAGGCGGGGATGGGGACGGGGTGGATGGCCCTGACGTTTTTTCGGCCGGGGCCGCATTTTTCCAAGAGCTTCCCGGACCGGCTTTAAGAGATTTTCATGTTTTAAGTTTCCGGCTGCCACCAGGATCGGCTGTACATCAAGGTAGTGATGGTGAAAGAATTCCATTAGTTTTTTTCGGTTCATCCGGGAGATCGTTTCCATCCGGCCGAGGATGGGCAATCCGAGAGGGTGCCGGGGCCAGAAAGACTGGCTGAATAAGTCATGAATGTATTCGTCCGGAGTGTCTTCCACCATGCTGATCTCCTGAACGATGACCTGCCGCTCCTTCTCCAACTCATCGGCAGAAAAAAGAGAGTTGAGAAAAAGGTCGAACAAAAGGTCCAGGGCCACCGGAAGGTGCCCGGATAAAACCTTGGCGTAAAAGCTGGAAAATTCCTTGCTGGTAAAGGCGTTGAGAATCCCCCCAACGGCATCGATCTCTTTGGCAATCTGCCGGGCCGAGCGGCGCTTCGTCCCTTTGAAAAGCATGTGTTCAATAAAGTGGGAAATCCCATTTTCTTCGCGCGGCTCATCGCGGGAGCCGGCCTGGACCCAAACTCCCACCGAGACCGAATGAACATGGGGAATTTCTTCGGTAATGACCTGGATTCCGTTCTCTAAGGTAGTTTTTTCGATCATGGTTGAAAGCCAGCTATCAGCAATCAGCCTTCAGCGATCAGCAAAAACCAAAAAGGTTTGTTTCTTTTTCTAACTGAAAGCTGATAGCTGAACGCTGAAAGCCATTGTTATTCCTTCTTTTCCGGCCAGGGGTGCCCGAGGGCCTCTTTCCGGCTGAGTTTGACCTTGCCCCGCTCATCGATACCGATGACTTTTACCAGAACTTCGTCTCCCTCCTTGAGGACATCGCCGACTTTATTCACCCTCTCTTTGGCTAACTGGGAGATATGGATCAGGCCGTCGGTTCCCGGAAAGATCTCGACAAACGCCCCAAATTCTTTTCCATCCGACTTCCGGGCGATCGAGGAGACGCGGCCCATGTAAAATTCTCCCACTTCGGCCTCTTTGGTCAACAGCCGGATTTTCCTACTGGCTTCGTCCGCAGCCCGTCCATCAGAAGCAAAGATCTGGACCTGGCCCGAGTCATCCACGTTAATTTTCACGCCGGTCTCCTCCTGGATAGACCGGATGATCTTTCCCTGGGGTCCGATCACGTCCCGGATTTTATCCGGGTTGATTCTCAGGGTGACCATTCGGGGAGCATAGGGAGAGAGTTCTGTCCGCGGTTTGGCCAGGACCTCTTCCATCTTTCCCAGAATAAACTCACGCCCCTGGCGGGCCTGGGCGAGAGCCTGCCGGAGTATTTCCCGGGTCACCCCCGAAATCTTGATGTCCATTTGGAAACCGGTGATCCCGCTCATCGATCCGGCCACTTTGAAGTCCATGTCCCCGTGGTGATCTTCATCCCCCAGGATGTCCGTGAGAATGGCCACTTTCTCCCCTTCCTTGATCAAGCCCATCGCGATCCCGGCGACCGGGCTTTTGATCGGAACGCCGGCATCCATCAGCGCCAGCGAGGCTCCGCAGACTGTGGCCATGGAGGAGGAGCCGTTCGACTCCAAAACCTCGGAAACAATCCGGATGGTATAAGGGAATTTTTCGTTGGGGGGAAGAATCCGGCCGATGGATCGTTCCGCCAGGGCGCCGTGGCCGATGTCCCGCCGGCTGGGACCCCGGATCATACGCACTTCTCCCACGCTGAAGGGCGGAAAGTTATAATGAAGCATGAAGGATTTATAAGTTTCTCCGGTCAGGGCTTCGATCCTCTGCTCGTCTTCTGACGACCCCAGAGTTGCAACCGCCAAAACCTGCGTTTCTCCCCGGGTAAACAGGGCGGATCCGTGGGTTCGCGGAAGCCACCCGATTTGAATGCTAATAGGGCGGACCTCGGTCAGAGCCCGGCCGTCAATCCGCCGGTTCTCGAGAAAGATGGGCTGGCGGCAGACAAACTTCTCCAGACATTCGTAGTAATCTTTGATCGCCCCGGCCTTTTCGGGAAATTCTTCCAAAACGGGCTGCAAAACCTCCTGGCGGACCTGATCAAGGGTTTCATTGCGGACCTTCTTCCGGGAAATGGCAAAAGCCTGGCGGATCTTTTCTTGCCCGGAGGAGCGGATTCGTTCCCTGATCGACTCTTCTCCGAGAAGAACCTGCCGGTTCAGGGCCGGGTCGAAAAAAAGGTCCGGGACCGGCTTCTTCTCCAGGACGGTGGTTGCGGGTTCTCCAGCCATCTTTCTCTTCTCATTTTCCAACTGGATCCGCTTTTGCTTCAATTCTTCCTGGAGGCTCAAGATGGGTTGGAGGGAACGGTGGCCGAAGAAGATGGCCTCTAAAAGGTCCTCTTCGGCAATTTCTTTTCCTCCCCCTTCAACCATAACCACGCTTTCCCGGCTTCCAGCAACCACTAAGTTGACGTCGCTCTGCTGGACCTGGTTCAGGGTCGGGTTGCAGATCCATTGTCCATCAACCCGCCCCACGCGGACCCCGGCGATCGGGCCCTTGAAGGGAATATCGGAAACCTCCAGGGCGGCCGAAGCGCCGCAGATGGCCAGCACATCCGGGTCATTCTCTTGATCTACCGATAGCACTGTAGCGACGATCTGGACCTCGTTAAAGACTCCTTTGGCAAAGAGAGGACGCAGGGGCCGATCGATCAGCCGGGCGGTAAGAATTTCTTTTTCGGTGGCGCGTCCCTCCCGCTTGAAAAAACCACCCGGGATCCTCCCGGCGGCGTAAGCCATTTCCTGATAGTCGACCGTCATGGGGAAAAAATCGATCCCTTCCCGGATTGTCTTGGAGACCGTTGCCGTAACCAGCACGAGGCTCTCCCCATAAGACACCAACACCGCCCCATCCGCCTGTTTGGCCACAGAGCCGGTTTCCATCACAAAATCCTTGCCCTCGATCGTGCATCGCGCTTCGAGGCCTTCATCTAATGTTGCCATTTCCGTATCCTTTCCTATTTTTAAAATATTCCTTGCTCGCCAACCGGTCGGCAGGGGAAACCCGTTGTCTAAAGATCCATGGAAGAATGCGTCTGTTCTCTTACTTGCGAATTCCCAGCCGCTGGATGATGGTGCGGTAGCGCTCCATATCCTTGGCCTTGAGGTAGTCGAGGAGATGCCGCCGCTGACCCACGAGTTGCAAAAGACCCCTGCGGGAATGGTGGTCCTTGATATGGATTTTAAAATGCTCCGTAAGGTAACTGATCCGCTCGCTCAAGATGGCGATTTGCACCTCCGGTGATCCCGTGTCGGTAGGATGCCTCTTGTATCCTTCAACAAGTTCCTTTTTCTTTTCCGCCATTAAAGTCACATCTTTCTCCTTTCTCCGGTA
>CAZIDC010000288.1:0-4513 GCA_964537885.1 uncultured Syntrophaceae bacterium
TGATTCCAAGCGGACTGGACTGGCCCCCCGGCCATGGGCGCCCTTGGCCTTTACGTCGAACCTTTCCTCTTCCGACCTTGCCCACCCACCCGTGACTGAAGGGTTACGGAGGCCGCTATTTTTCGCTTGCAACATTTTTACTGTTTTTCTACAATTGGCGCAGGTCAAAGGATGAAATAGGGAATAGGGGGTGGACGATGGCGGATCGGGTGGGGATCGTGGGTGTCTGCCAGACGAAATACGAACCTCGAAAAATCTTCGACAGCTACCCCGAAATGGTCTTCGAAGTGTCCAGCAAGGTGCTGGAAGAGAACGGGTTGACCATCGGGGACATGGACCAGATTGTTTCCAATTCCCAGGATTTCTGGGATGGGCGGACCATTTCCAACCGCACGGTGAGCGAAGCCTGCGGCTCGACGCTGAAAGCAGAGTCCAAAGTGGCCATGGACGGGACTTTTGCGGTCTTTTACGCGGCCCTGCGCCTTCTCTCCGGGTGTTATGATTCCTGCCTGCTCGTGTCCCACTGCAAAATGTCCGAGGGTTCACCGCACCTGATTAACAATGCCATGTTCGACCCGCTCTACCAGAGGATCCTCGGATTCGATGAGCTTTCCACCTGCGCCCTCCAGGCCAAGCGGTACATGTATAAATATGGAATCACCGCCGAGCAGTGCGCTCAGGTCGCGGTAAAGAATTTGAGAAATGGGAAAAGAAATCCTTACGCCCATAGAGGCATGGATGTAACCGTGGAGCAGGTGATGAGTTCTCGGATGCTGGCTAATCCCATCAAAGAGCTGGATGCTTATCCGGTCACGGACGGCGCCTGCGCCCTGATTCTGGCGACCGAGGAAAAAGCCAAAAAATGGGGGCGAACCCCGGTTTGGATCTCAGGAATTGCCAGCCGGTTGGATTCTTTCTACCTGGGAGACCGCGACCTGGCTGAAGTCGTTTCCCTGGAACTTGCCGCTAAGAAAGCTTACCGCATGGCCGGAATCACCAACCCCCGCGAAGAGATTGACCTGGTTGAGCTATCCGATTATTACTCCTACCAGGAGCTCCTCTGGCTCGAAGGAATGGGTTTTTGCCAAAGGGGCGGAGGGGGAAAAATGATTGAACAGGAGATGACGGCGATGGGTGGCGATCTGCCCGTGAATCCTTCGGGGGGCATCTTGTCGGGCAACCCGGTAACAGTAGCGGGGGCGGTCCGGGTGGCTGAGGCCGCCTTGCAACTTATGGGTCAAGCGGGCCAGCGGCAGGTGGAGGGAGCAAAGAGAGCCTTAGCCCAGGGCCACTGCGGGCCTTGCGGGCAGGGTCAATGCGTAATCGTTCTGGAAAAGGGGGTGTGAGGCCATGGCCAGAAGATCGAAGAGAAACGTAGCCATCGTGGCCACAGGGCAAACCGACCATCGGTCCAAACGCCCGGATGTGAATATAGTGGAGATGATCAACGAAGCCGTGCGGCGGTGCCTGGATGACGCCGGCATGGCCATAGCGGACATCGACGCCGTGGTCATCGGCAACATGGAGCATTTTGAGGGGATCTTCTTCACGGAAATGTGGTCGGTGGATGGGGCCGGATCTTTTCTCAAACACGGGATGAAAATTACGACCGGGGGGACCACCGGGAGTTCCTTAGCTCTGGCGGGATACTACCATGTGGCTTCCGGGCTTTTTGACACGGTCATGACCATTGGCTGGGAAAAGCAGTCCGAAGGAGACACCACTGCCGGCTTGATCTTTCAAGCCGACCCTCTCTGGGAACGGGCCACCATGTCGGGGGCCATCGGATCTTTCGCCGCCTCGGCCACGGCTTATATGCACAAATACGGGATTACCGAAGAACAGGCCGCCAAGGTGGCGGTAAAGAACCGCAAGAACGCCCTGAACAACCCCCATGCCCACCTGAAACTGGACCTCACGGTGGAACAGGTCCTGAAATCAAAGATGTTAGCTTATCCCATCAAGATGCTGGACATGTGCCCGACTTCGGACGGCGCCTGCGCCATGATTTTCGCCTCCGAAGAGAAAGCCAAAAAGATGTACCAGAACCCGGCCTGGGTGGTTGCCGGGGTTACCCGGCACGATCAGCCTTTTGGCGGCGACCTGGAGATGGTCATGAACCTAAGGACTTTGCGGTCGGCCACTAAGGAAGCCTACTCCATCGCCGGCATCAAAGACCCATTAAAAGACCTGGATGTTGTGGAGCTGTATGAGCCCTGCACCTTTGCGGAACTTTCCTGGTACGAAGCGGCCGGATTTTGCGGGCCGGGAGAGGGAGGAAAGCTGATGGATTCGGGAGCAACCTATATGGACGGCGAGCTTCCGGTCAACCCCTCCGGCGGAGTTTTATCCACGAACTGCATCGGGGCCACGGCGATGATCCGGGTGGCTGAGGCGGCCATCCAAGTGATGGGCAAAGGGGGTCAACGCCAGGTGCCAAACGTAAACCGCGCCATGGCAACGGGCTTCGGCGGAAGCTGGTGGTCGGACGTAATGATCCTTTCCAGGACTCCTTGAGGAGGTGAGAGCGATGAGCGAAAAAGGCGGCTCGCTTTTATTGGCTGAGTTCGAGGCGAAATTTCCTTACGACTACTCCGCAGGCCGTTACGCCAGCTATTTTTTAAAAGGGCTCAAGGAACAAAAAAAGATCATGGGGATCCGCTGCCCGAAGTGCCGGAGAGTCTTTGTTCCACCCCGTCCGGCCTGCGGCTACTGTTTTGTTCGGAATACGGAGTGGGTTGACTTAGGGGATGAAGGAACTCTGTGGGGTTTCACCATCGTGCAGTTTCCTTTCCTGGATCCCATGACCGGGGAAGAGCGGCCCATCCCCTATGGATACGGATTCATCGAGCTGAAAGGGGCGGCCACTCGCCTGCAGCACTTCGTCACGGCTTCGGATTTAAAAAAGCTCAGGATCGGCATGCGCATGAAGGCCGTATTCCGCGAGGAGCGGAAAGGGAACCTGGCGGATATTCTTTTCTTCAAAGCGATAGAATAGGGCGTTAAGCGCAAGGCGTTAGGCGTAAGGGGAATTGGGGGAGGAGAGAAAATGGATAACTGGTTGGAAGGGCTGGAGCCCATCGTGGAGCACCAGGATTTAAAGGTTCCTTACCGCTATTCCATGGGCGCCACCACGAGCCAATTTTTTATTGAGATCCGCGACCGGAAAAGAATCCTGGGAATCAAATGCCGGCCATGCAATATGGTTTTTGTTCCGCCGCGCTCCACCTGCGGCCGATGCTTTGCCCCCCTCAAGGAATGGGTGGAGGTCAGCGATAAAGGAACATTGCAGACCTATACCATCGTCCATTATCCAACCCCTGTCCAGCCTGTTCCCCCGCCTTTGATTTACGGAATTGTCAAGCTGGACGGAGCAGACACAGGTCTGGCCCATTTGATCAGCGAGACGGATTATGAAAGGTTGCGTATCGGCCTGCGAGTGCAAGCCGTGTTCAAGGAAGAACGGGCGGGAAACATGCTGGATATTTTGTATTTCAAGCCAATCTAAATACGGGCAATAGGCAATAGGCGATGGGTTATAGGACCGAAGCTTAGGGTAAAAAATTGAATTCTAAGAACTTCCTTATGCCCCTTGCCTATTCCCTTTAACCTATCGCCCATCGCCCCTTACCTCTTGCCTTTCCTTCACATCTCCTTAACCCTTTCCAACTCGTCTTCAAGAATCTGCCGGTGTTTACGTTCTTCTTTGGCTAAAGATTCGAACATCTGCTTGGTTCCCGGATATTTGGCGATTTTAGCAGCCTGGTTGTAAAATTCATGAGCGCCTTTTTCCCGTTCGATGGCCATGCGGATGGCTTCCTCGGGAGTCGTCGTCTCGTCAATCATCTCTTTCCCTCCGCTTCATCATTCAGCCACCGAAGTGACTTTATACCCCTTTTCCTCAAGAGAGGAAACAATCGGTGGCAAAGAGCATTTTCCCAGACGAAAATAATAGATCCGTTTTTTCCGGTCTTTGTGATTGGACATGCCCACGCTGATAATCTCCGCAGCGTGATCCTTGAAGACTCCGGAAACCTCTTCGAAGGCCTGGGGTTTATCCCCCAGAACCAGGTCCACGCGCGAACTGGACTTTAAAATCCCCATCATCTCGATAAAAGCCAGGAGAATATCCACGATCGTGATGACCCCTACAAGCTTTTTCCCCCGGACCACCGGCAGCCCTCCGATCTTGTGGGCGAAGATCAGTTTGGCTGCTTCCTCCAGGCTGGCCTCCGGTGAGATGGTTACGGGATTTTTGATCATGACATCTTCAATGGAAACTTTGTCCACCATTGAAAGAAGGGAAGCCTGCCTCAGGTCGCCCTCGGTTATAAACCCTACGAGATATCCACCCTCCACAACCGGTAAATGGCGGATGGAGTTTCTCCTCATCACCTCCATGGCCTTCAGAATGGGGGTGTCGGGAGGAATAGTTATGAGCTTCCGCGCCATCCGTTTTTTTACTTGCATGAAATTTGTCTCCGGTGAGGAATTGTTTGTCTCAAAAATCAAT
>CAZIDC010000289.1:0-4510 GCA_964537885.1 uncultured Syntrophaceae bacterium
CCAGGTCAAGGCCGTGCTGCCCGGAAGTGGTAATGACGATGTTTTCCGGGCCGATGTGGATGTCGTCTTTCTTGAGGTAGTCGATGATCGCCTCGATCAGCGCTTTTTCTCCTGGGATGGGGGAATACTGGAGAGACTCCTTCCAATCCTTTTGAAGGGATTTCTCGGCCGCTCGCCGGATGAGATCGAGGGGAAAAACGTCAGAGCTGGGCAATCCGCCGGCAAAAGAGATGATTTCGGGATCATCCAGGAATCTCAGCATTTTCCCGATAGTATAACCCTCGAACTTTTTCATTATCGGACTGAACAATGATTCCATCTTTATCCTCGTTGTTGATTGAAAATTTGATTTTTGCATCTCGCTATGAATTTCGGGTTTTTGGCCGGTACCGGGCGGGGTCGTCAAAGAAATCGATGACATTCACTCTCGAGGGGAAAGTCGCCGAGTGGACCACTCCGGCCGGAATGAAATACCAATCCCCTTTACCATATACCTTGGTCTCTCCGCCGATCGTGAGCGATATCTTACCTTTGACCATTATACCCCATTGGGTGCAATGAGCATGAGGAGGAATCTGTGTCCCTGCTTCGATCTCAAAAAAGACCACCTGCTTTTGCTTCCCTTGAAGCAGCCAGCCGCGCACTCCCGGAATGGGAACGTCGATCTCGGGAAGGTTTCTGATCATTTCCGGATACAGGGCATCATCCCGCCTTTCCATCATCTTTTCCATCGGCTTCTCGCACCCTCAGTATAGGCTTTTGACGTATCCTCCATCGACTTGGAGGACGATACCGGTGATATAAGCGGCCGCCTCCGAGGCCAGAAAAGCCGCGGCCGCGGCAACCTCTTCCGGCCTCGCCAACCTCCCCAGGGGAATGGTCTTTTCCAGAAGGCTGTAAAAGTCCTGCGGACTTCCCCGCCCTTTTTCAGCAAAGGCTCTGGCCAGTCCTTCCACCCGCTCTGTTTGGGTATATCCGGGACAGATGGAGTTCACCGTGATGCCAAAGGCCCCCAATTGGTTGGACAGAGATTTGGTGAATCCCAGGACACCGGCTCTGGCCGTATTGGACAGGATCAGGTTGTCGATCGGCTGCTTGGCCGAGACGGAAGTCAGGGTGATGATCCGTCCCCAATGCCGCTTTTTCATCAGGGGGACGACTTCATAGCAAAGACGGACCGTGCTCAGGAGGTTTAACTCCAGGGCTTTTTGATAATCCTCCGGAGTGAAGTCGTCGAAAAGGCCGGAGGGCGGTCCCCCGGCGTTGCAGACCAGGATATCGACGGAACCGAGTTCGTCCACGGTGAATCGAACGAGCTCCCGGACATTGTCCCGATCCGTAACATCGGCTGGAAATGCTCTGACTTCTCCGCCCGTCTCGGAGGCGATGGTGTCTCTGGCCTTGAGAAGCCGGGCTCTGTCCCTTGCGCAGATCGTAACCTTCGCGCCCTCCCGGCAAAGGGCGGTGGCGACGGCCTTCCCCAGCCCCTGGCTGGAAGCGGTCACCAGGGCCACTCTGTTCTTGATCCCCAGGTCCATCGGATCTCCGGCTCAATCGCGACTGGAGATCTTGGCGAAAACAGCGCGATGGCCCCGGCGCATGATTTCCTTGGCGTCCTTGTCGCAGCGGAGGCACTTATGGAAGATGACATCGCCGATGAGTCCGGCCTTGGCATTTCTCTCCTCGTCCGGCAGAAAATAGGCTTCCATCGTGTCATAGGGACGGGATTCCCCGTCGCTCTCGTACTTAATGGTGATGTCGCAGCCGGCTTCGAGCACACGATGGGCGTTTTCTGTCCAGTCGAAATCCGCTCTTCCCAAATCAGGGTTGATCCTCAGGTGCGCGGCCAGGGAGATAAGGGGAAGGCCGGATTCCCGGATCTCCCGGACACACTGAACGAAGGTTTCCGGAGTGGCGGCGTTGCCGATGTTGATCTCGTAGATGGCGGATGTCCCGTCATCCCGGAGGTACTCTTTGACGATATTCAGCAACATCCTGAGCTGGATGGCGTTCTGGGTGGAAAGGAGCATCGATATCTTGAAGGAGAGATTCGGAATTTCCCGGGCATAGAAGCAGGCGGCGACAATCGTCGACCAGCTGGGGTTGAGGAAGAAATTGGCCCCTGTTTCCAGGGCCGCTCTGGTGACTCCATCCAGATAAACGAGATGGTTGTTGTTCCCAACCTCGACGCCGCCCAGATTACCGAAAGCCGTCCCCATATTCTTGAGGCTGATCTGGCTCAGTCCGTTTCCCAGGTCTTTTCTTTCAAACCTTTCGCCGCTGACTTTCTCCAGCCGCGCGAAGCGCTCCTCGGGAAGGGGGGTCCCGATGAGGTTGGTGGAGCAGAATTTGCTGGCTCCCAGGATGTTTTCGGCCATGCTCAGGGTAGCGAGGAGGTCGCCTCCGTAAACATAGTATTCCGTCATGGGAACGACTGAGATCATCTCGGTGGGGAAGAGAATGTCCGCGTTCTCACTGACCCGTCCGATGCAATCAAAGGTGGGGCGGGCTCCTTGAAAACCCGAAACCTGAGCTGTGCAAACGCCCTTCTTAGTCCAGCGGATCCCGTTCTTCTCGACGAAATCCTCGAGTTTAGCGAAGCGCTTGGTGTAGGCTTCGGCTTTCTCCAGCATTTCCCCCCAGCCTTTTTCGGCGGCGATTTTTTTTCGGATTTGATAGTCCCTCAGCGACTCGATCTGACTGGAGATTTCCTTGCCCCCGCCGTAGGAGTTCCTGAGGGCCTCCATGGCCTTCAGGTCCTTGGGGGATAATAGCTTGAAGTGCATGTCTTTCTCCTTTGTTAAATAAGGCCGTCAGCCGGCAGAGCGAGCCTTCCTGCTTCCGTGTTCTCTCTTCCCATCGGCCAGGATGATAAATCACAAAATAAAGGGATGTCAAGGTAAGCCGAAAATTGGGCAGGATATCTCATCATTAAAGGCGGCTTCCCGGGCAACAGGGCAAAAATAATTAGCCCGCGGCCTTGACAAAGCCGTTATCTAGCGCTATATTATAAATGAAAATGGTTATCATTATCTATAAGAGGCGCGAAATTGCCGGGTAGATACCAATGGCAGAACCGTTTCCGGGAGAATGTCTGCCGCTGGACGGTGCCCCGTGAAGTCATCCTGGCTCTTTTGAGTCGCACTAGAGAACACATGACGGCCAAAGACATTTATGGGACTCTGTACTCTATGTATCCCGGCATCGGATTGACAACGATCTACCGGACCCTGGAATTGCTGCATCGACTGGGTTTCGTTCACAAGGTCGCGGCGGGCGACGGCCAGAGTCGCTACGCGCTCAAAAGAGAAGACAAAGGGGACCATCACCATCATCTCATCTGCACGAGATGCGGGAAAATCGTCGATTACCGGGACTTTGTCCAGGAAGAACTGGAGTTGGTGAAAAAAATAGAAGAAGCCCTGGCGAAAAAGCACAGTTTCGTGATCACGGATCATAATATCGAGTTCTTGGGATTGTGTGAAAAATGCCGGTAAACATGGAAATTATCGAGATAAGGAGGTAATAAACATGCCAGCAGGCGATCGAACAGGACCTTGGGGACTTGGGCCAAGGACAGGACGAGGGCTCGGCTACTGCTCCGGATTTGGAGCTCCAGGCTATGTGTTTCCTGGACCCGGCTTAGGTTTTGGCCGGGGTTTCGGCCTCGGAAGAGGCTTCGGCCGGGGATTAGGGCGTGGATTCGGTATCGGCCGTGGCCGGGGTTCTTGGTGGCCTCGGTTTGGCGGCTTCTCGGGTTATCCTTACTATCCAATGACTGCGTTCCCGTTTCAGCCGGGTCGTGAAGAGGAAACCGCCTGGCTTGCTGATCAGGCCAAAAATCTCGAGCAGCAGCTCCTTCAGGTTCAAAAAAGACTGGCTGAACTCGAAAAAGACAAGGAGGCAAAAAAATGAGGAATCGCTACAGGCGTATGTACGAGCTGACCGGCCTGCCGGGCTGGATGCGCTTCGGCTATTCTCCCGGCTGGATAGGCCGGAGCCCCTCCGGCCTCGGCCCCTGTGCTCAATACTTGATGTCTGGCCAGTGGCCGACGCCCCAGATGGATTTGGCCTGGCAGCAGGGTCAGGTCCCGTATTCCCCGGCGCCGGGCTTCCCGATGCCGGGGTTTGCCACTCCCTTTGATCCCTGGGGGGCAGCCGAGGTGACGCCGGAACAGGAGCTCAATTTCCTGAAGGCGGAAGCCCAGCAGGTCCGGGATGAACTGAAGGCCATCGAACAGAGAATCCAGGATCTCGAAAGAGAGGAGAAATGAAGGTCGCCGTTTCCGCCTCTTCTCCTGACTTAGAGAGCCCCGTGGACCCGAGGTTCGGCCGCTGCCCGTACTATCTGATCGTCGATCCCAAGACGATGGAGTTTGAGGCCGTGGAAAATCCTCATGTCGGCGCGTCCAGCGGGGCGGGTATACAGGCCGCGCAGCTCGTGGCTCAAAAAAGCGTTGAGGCCGTCTTGACCGGAAGTTGCGGGCCGAATGCTTTCCAGACTCTGAAG
>CAZIDC010000290.1:0-4508 GCA_964537885.1 uncultured Syntrophaceae bacterium
CACATGTCCTTCTTGGGAACAATCATACAATTGCGAGTTGACGGGAAGGATTACCCGATTGATATTGCCACGCCGCCCACCCATGTCGTTGGGCCGCCTGACCCTTGGGAATCGGTTGCCGATACAAGAGGGAGAAACTAAAAATGGAAACGCTGACTTTTTACATCGTTGATGTATTCGCCGAAGAAAAATATGCCGGGAATCAGTTGGCTGTTTTTCGAGGCGGGAATACGCTTACCGACGTCGAAATGCAGCGCATTGCCAAGGAAATGAATTTCTCGGAAACCACATTTATTTTGTCTGAAACGCAGTGGGAGGGTGGTTTCGATGTACGCATTTTCACTCCCGGCGCGGAGGTGCCTTTTGCCGGGCATCCTACGTTGGGGACGGCCCACATCATTCGGAAGGAGATTATGCCCGCGAGTGGGAGAGGGATAAATCTGAATTTGCAGGTGGGACAAATTCCCGTTACTTTCAGCGATAGCGCCGAACAGGAAACTACCTATTGGATGAAGCAGATCGAGCCGATTTTTGGCGAGATACTGAGTGCGCAAGTCGTTGCGCCTGTATTGAGCCTGAGTCCGAATGAGATCGATGATCGTTTTCCAGTTGAGGAAGTTTCAACAGGGCTCCCCCACATTCTTGTTCCACTCCGCACCATAGAGTCTTTGAAGCGAGCCAGGGTGGCTAAGGATAAATATTTCGAGCTTATCGCGAATAGGTGGGCAAAACCCATTCTGATTTTTTGCCCCGAGCCGCATAACTCACAGAATGATATAAGCGTTCGCATGTTTGCCGATTGCTTCGGCATTCCCGAAGACCCGGCGACGGGGAGTGGCAATGGCTGTCTTGCAGGGTATCTCGTACGCCATCGTTATTGGGGACGGGCGAGAATTGATATTCGCAGTGAGCAAGGATACGAGATCGGCCGGCCGTCTTTACTCTTCTTGAGAGCCGAAGAAAAGGATGAACAAATAAGCATAATGGTTGGCGGTAAAGCGATCACGATCGCTAAGGGCGAGTTTGTCTAAGCGTCATTGTCCTCCGTTTCCCGGATGCCGCTCCATGGCCCAGTTTCAGCTTAAGGTTGACCGCTAATGAATCAACTTAAACCCTTCTTCAAACCCCTTGACATTGGCCTCTTTGAACCGCGAAGGTGAACTGCCGGCTACCAGCTTTTTCATCTCCTTGTAGGTGAAGAAAGGCATAATCTTGACCAGGGCGCCGAGCATGACCACGTTGGTCATCTGGATGTTGCCCAATTTTTTGGCCAGAGCTGAGGCTTCGATGACGTAGCCTTGGGGACAGTACTTTGCGGCCGCCTTAAGAATCTCTTCCGTTTCCGGATATTCATCCAGCCCCATGTTGTTCATGACGGTGGGAATCTTCATGCGATTCAAAAGGTAGGCTCCTTTGGGGTTCAGAAGACGAATATGCCGCAGCATCTCAACAAACTCCATGCCGATCAGCAAGTCGGCCTGGCCACGGGAAATCAGCGGAGAATAAATCTGACCGTCCGAGATACGGATATGGGAAACGACCGAGCCGCCGCGCTGGGCCGCCCCGATCGTCTCCGCCCCCAGGACATTCAGGTTTTTATTCATGGCGTACTGGGAGATGACTACCGAGGCAAAGATGTTGCCCTGCCCCCCCACGCCGGATATGACTATATCCATCTTCATTGGATCGCCCCCCTTTTACAAACATCCTTGCAAAGCGCGCAGCCTACGCAGATCATCGGATCAATCGCAACTTTTTTCTGCTTTTTATCGATGGAGATCGCCGGACAGCCGAAGTCATTGATGCAGATCATGCAGCCGTTGCAACGCTCCGGATTGACCCGCACTTCCCGCGGCTCGAAGACCTTCTGCCCCTTGCGGGTGGAAAGCAAATAGCAGGGCATCGAAGAAACGATCAGGGATGGGCCTTCCTCCTTGACTGCTGCTTCGAGGGCTTTCCGGCATTCTTTGATGTCGTAAGGATTCACTACCCGGTAGCTGATGCCCATGGATTCGGCCAGCTTGGGAACATTCACCGGTTGGGTCTTCTCCCCGGCCAGGGTCACCCCGGTCCCGGAATGAGGCTGGAAGCCGGTCATGGCCGTGACCGTATTCTCTCCCAGGATAACATTGACGTTGATCTTGTTGGTGGCCGCATTCATCAGCCCCAGAATGCCGTTGTGGTAGAAAGTGGAGTCGCCGATAAAGGCAAAGACCGGCCGGTTGACCCCCGAAAGAACCATCCCGCTGGCCATGGGCACCGAAGAACCCATGCAGTAGATGGTGGATTGGAGTTCCATTGGTTTAAAGGAACCGGCGTCATGACAGCCGATGTCCCCGGCCACGATCCCTTTGTGCTTGCGCACTGTCTGCTTTAAGGCATTGAGAATCCCCCGGTAGTTGCAGCCAACGCACTGCGTCCGCGTGCGGATGGGAATGGGCACGTCTAAGGAAGGGACCTCGGGCTGGATGGTCTTCAACCCGGGAACGGCCTTTTGGATAGTTTCCATGATCACCTGCAGATTCAACTCCCCATCGGAGGGCACGAACCCGCTACGTCCGAGCACTTCCACTTCAATCTTCTCTTCCTGGAAAATCTTTTTAAAAAAACCTTCCACGAAGGGTTCGGTCTCTTCGAAGATTACAACCTTATCCAGGCCCCTGACAAACTCCCTGATTTTTTTCCGCGGCAGCGGCAGAGTCCCTAACTTCAGCAGGGGAAGCTTTTTAACGAGGTATTGTTCGACCTCTTTGATCAGGGTATACCCCATGCCGCAGCCAACCAGCCCGATCTTGCCTTCTCCCTTCTCCATCCAGTTGTACGGGCTTTCCTCCATGATTCCCTGGAGGAGAGTCTGTTTTTCATTCAACCAGCGGTGGCGAATCTGTGGCCGCTTTAGTCCGCCGAACTCGCGCATCTCCACCGCGCTCATGATAAAGCGTTCCCGGTCGGGTTCGTAATGGGCCGCGGGCAGATCTTGGGGCAGGTCTTCAAATTCGATAATTCCCCGGGCATGGCAGACCCGGGTGACCGGGCGGAGGCAGAAGACCAATTCGGTTTTTTCCGAGAGGTCGAAGGCCTCCTTGACCATGGCCTTGGCCTCCTGGGGAGAACAGGGGTCGAAGATGGGAAGATGGGCGTATTGGTGTACCAGAATGCGGGTGTCCTCCTCGTTTTGCGAGGAGAGCCCGCCGGGATCATCCGCCGAGATCAAGACCAGCCCCCCCCGGATTCCCGTGAAATTGACGTGCATCAGAAAGTCGGTCACGAAGTTCGTGCCGTTGTGCTTCATGACCGGCATGGCCCGCACGTGGCAAAGCGAGGCGCCGGTGCAAAGCTCAAAGGCTATTTTTTCGTTATTGGCCCACTCCACGTGGACGCCCGGAACCCCCAGGCATTCATCGACGATTTCAGTGGCCGGGGTGCCCGGATATCCAGCCACCACCCGGACTCCGGCCTCGAGCGCCCCGCGGGCAATGGCCGTGTCCCCCATGACGTAACGTTTTTCTTTCATATCTCAACTTCTCCTGCCTTGTGGTCTGGCTTACCATTCAGACTTCTGAATTCTCTTGCCGACTATTTATGATGCCCTTGATGGCCAACATTTCTAATGATTTTTATCACGGGGAAAGCGGTTGTGCAAGGGAAAATATTTTCGAATGGCGATTGAACAAAAATCTAATTCATGCCATATTAAAACTATTAGAAAAAAACGGGGGATAATCCATGAAGATAGAGTCCATAGAAGCTCGGGACCTTCCCGACGCCTGGTTTCAATGTGTTTACCGCATCCTCGATTCCGGTCATGTTTACGAGATCGATAAAGGGAGTTTTGAAGGGCAAAAACGCCGCGAGTTCGACTTCGTCGTCGCGCACATCCGCTATCCGGGCACCCGCCCACTGATTCCTGACATTCCCCCTGGATTGGGAATCCCGGCCCCCGCGACTATGGAATATGTGGACCAGTATATGCGCTACTGGATCACCGATGAGCGTGAAAAGGAAGAAACCTACACGTATGGCGAACGCCTGACCAACCCCAAGATTAATAATGTCCCGCTGGGAGTCAACCCGGTGGAGGAAGTAATCAAGATGTATAAGACCTCCGGTCCGGGAACCAACCAGGCCACCATGGAAGTAGGCATGCCCCAGGATATTATCAACCCCGACCCCCCCTGCCTGCGCTTGATCGATACCCGAATACGCCATGGCAAACTCCACTTCGTTGTCTATTTCCGTTCCTGGGACCTCTGGGCCGGCTTCCCGGCCAACCTGGCAGGGATTCAACTTCTTAAAGAATACATGGGCCAGCAGATCGGGGTCGAGGATGGAGAAATCATCGCCGTCTCTAAAGGCCTGCACCTCTATGACTACGCCTGGGACATAGCCAAATTGCGCACCTATCGAACCTGATCAACACCATGGCCTTCAACCAGCGGGTGCCGAGCAAATAATAAAGGCGACCTTTTCTTTCCCCACCAGCCTAAAATTTTATTCCCATTTTATTC
>CAZIDC010000291.1:0-4499 GCA_964537885.1 uncultured Syntrophaceae bacterium
CACCGGGGTGGTGATCATCATCGGAGAAAAATTAGGGGCGTGGGGTGAAGTGGAGTTGGTAAAAATTTAAGGATCATCTCCAATTCCTTTCTGAAAAAGCCGTATTTTCAATCGGTTCTAGGGATAGAAGACTTGCCGTATGGCCAAGTGGTTCCCTGCCCGGGCAAAAAAGCATTCGCCTCGCCAAAAAAGGCGGTGGTTCCTCTTTTCCCCATGGGGGCTTCTGCGCCATGTTGCCGAGCGATCCCTTTCCCCCCGCGTCTCTTTGCGGAAAGAAAGAACCTCCCCCTCATCGCCGGTTGGAGTGCCCGGAAGAGCGAAGAAGAAGGATAAAGAGGAGCAAGGAGAAATATCCTTGTCTTGGGGAATGGAAAAGATATAATAGAAACCGTTGCCGCCAAAAAAGAAGTGGCTATTATGAAACTGGGGGTCATTGCCGATACCCATTTGGACCGAATAACCCGGGAACTCGTAGATCTCATGGCGGGGCCGTTTAAGGATGTTGACCTGGTTCTCCATGCCGGGGACATTACCGAGATCGACATCCTGCGGGCCTTCAGCGGGAAAGAGATGATGGCTGTATGCGGTAATATGGATTCTCCGGCGGTGAGAAAACAGTTGCCGCCCCAGCGCACCTTTCTGGCGGGAAAGTTTAGAATCGGCCTAATCCATGGATGGGGGAGTCCCCACGGAATTGAGGAACGGATCCATCGGGGATTTGAGGGCGTGGATTGTATCGTCTATGGCCACACCCACGCGCCCTCCCTGAACACGCGGGAAAATATTCTTTTCTTCAACCCGGGAACTTTCGGGAGCGGATTCCCTTGGGGAAAAAATAGTTTCGGTGTATTAGATATTGGCGACACAATATCCGGAAAGATTTTCTATTTATAAATGGTTAAAAGATTGAAAATACCGCGGTTGGCAAAAGGAGTCAGTAGATATGGAGCATCTTTGGGCCCCCTGGCGCATGGAATATATTCTCGAAAAACGCAAAGGGAAAAAGTGTGTTTTCTGCCCGATCAAAGGGCAAACGGACGAAAAACGGTTGATCATCTACCGCACACCCTTCTCCTTGGTGATGCTCAACCGGTACCCCTATGCCTACGCCCACCTGATGGTGGCACCCGTCCGGCATATTGCCGAGGTGAGCAAATTAAAACCGGAAGAAATGTCCGACCTCTTCCAAAGTTTGGGGCGAGCGATCGATATTCTGAAAGAAGCCTTCCGTCCGAAAGGGTTTAACGTCGGGATGAATTTGGGGAGGGTAGGCGGGGCGGGGATTCCCCATCACCTTCATATTCATATCGTTCCCCGCTGGAGAGGAGACATGAATTTCATGCCGGCCATCGCCGAAGTGCGGGTCATTCCCGAGCACCTGGATCGGACCTGCGAAAAGTTGCGCGGTTATTTTAACCGGTAAGAAAACTGAAACGGGAACCTATGAGCGCCTTAAAGGGTCTTTTATTCCTCGTCTTTCTGGCGGCGGCCATTGGTTTGGCCATCCACAATGACCAATCCGTCTCCTTGAAGTATTATTCTGGGTGGGAAAGTCTTCCGCTGCCTCTTTTTCTGTGGGCTTTTTTTGCTTTTTTAATCGGCCTTCTCTTTTCGGGGTTGATCGCCTCCCTATCCAAAATCGGTCTTCATTCCCGGATTCGACAGCAAAAAAAAGCGATTGCCGATCTGGAACAGAAGCGCCATGGACTGAAGATCGGACGGTCTTAGGGTCCGGGTGAGTGTGAGCGGGGCCCCGAGAGCGCGAGGGCGGTTTTTCCCCTTACGCCCCGCGCTCTCATGGTCTTTATTATTTTTCTATTTTGGCGTACTGGACAGGGTAGCCCGACGCATCCATGGCTTTCTTAATGGGTTCAAAATAGAAGGTCTTAAGCTTGAAGACGACCAGCCTTTTGCCGATTTCTTCGGCGGTATCCGTGACCACGCTGATGATGTTTACGTTGTGTTCTTTAATGATCCGGGTCATATCGGCCAGGGCTCCGGGTTTATCCTCCACCAGAATCTCTATGCGGCTTCCTTTTTCTTTCATGCCCATGACTTCGATGAGAATTTCCATGACGTCGTTTTCCGTGAGAATACCCACTAAGTTGCCATCTTCGACCACCGGAAGGCAACCGATTTTGTTGTCGTGAAGGAGGGTCGTGGCTTCTTCAACGGATATATCCGGGGAGATGGTGATCACATTCCGGGTCATAATCTCCCCCACGGTAAGCTTGTCCAGAAGATAGTGGAGCTCGCGAATCTCCAATGAGGTGGCCGGGGAGGCTTCGGCTTTGCGGATATCCATGTTGGAGACTAACCCAATTAATTTTTTCCCATCCACGACCGGAAGGTGGCGGATGTTCTTTTCGCGGAGGATTTTTTTGGCGGTTGTCATGCGATCATCCTTAGTAATGGTGATCAGGTCCTTTTTCATTTTTTTTCTGACCAGCATATCATTCCCTCCTGTCCCGATGTTTTTAGAAAAAACACATGGAAATTAAAAATCAGTTTATTTGATCCGGGTGGGGGAGTCAAGCGATATTTCCCAGAAGTTGAATTTTCATCCCGGGTGAGATAAAGTGGAAAAAATCCGGAGAAGAATCATCCATGAATAGCAACACTCCCATGATCAAGCAGTACCTCGGCGTCAAGGAGAAATACCCTGACGCCATTCTCTTTTATCGCATGGGTGATTTTTATGAAATGTTTTTTGAAGATGCAAAGTTAGCATCTGAAATATTAGATATTACTTTAACTTCTCGTGACAAGAATAAAGAAAACTCCGTTCCTTTATGCGGAGTTCCCTACCATGCCGCGGCCTCGTATATCCAAAAGTTGGTGGATCGGGGCTACAAGGTAGCCATCTGCGAGCAGATGGAAGATGCTTCCCAGGCCAAGGGGATTGTAAACCGGGAGGTGATCCGGGTCGTTACCCCGGGGATGGTTCTGGAGGATGAACTGCTCCAGCCCAAAGTGAATAATTTTTTGATGGCCATTGCTCCCGGGGAGGAACGTTTCGGCGTCTCTTTCCTGGACGCCTCCACGGGAGATTTCCTCGCCTCCGAGGTCAATACCGTCCAATCGCTTCTGGATGAAGTGATGAGGATGGAACCGAAAGAGGTCCTCCTCCCGGAGTCGGCCAGGGCGCAAGCTCCCATCAAACAGATGATGAAAGGATTCCCCTCGGCTCTTTATAGCCCTTTGCCGGAGGGGGTGTTTGACGATGGACAGGCTCAGGAGCGTCTGCAGGCTTTTGGTCTCACCCTTCCCGAGGGAAAGAACGAAGCATTGAAAGCCGTTGGGGCGGTCCTTTTTTACGTTCAGGAAACACAGAAAGCCAGGCCCGGACACCTTTCCCGCCTGGAATTTTACCGGGTGCACGATTACATGGTTTTGGATGAAACCACCCGAAAAAACCTGGAGCTTTTCGAAAACCTTCAGACCCGAAGCCGTAAAGGTTCTTTATTGGATGTACTGGATCGTACGGTAACCTCTATGGGGGGGCGGTTGCTCAAAAGGGCTTTGAGCTTTCCCTTGATGAATTTAGAAATAATCAACGAACGGCTGGATTCTGTTGCCGAGCTGAAGGAAAAAGACCTTGCGCGTCAGAACCTGCGGGAGACTTTGCGCCAGGTCAAAGACGTTGAACGATTAGCCTCCCGGGTCTCCCTAAGGATAGCCAATGCCCGGGATTTGGTTGCCCTGAGGTCTTCTTTGGCCCTCCTTCCCGAGTTCCGAAGCCTTCTATCCGGTCTGGAAGGCCCGAGCTTTAAGGCCCGTCTTAATGAACTGGATGAACTTCCGGACCTAAGAGACTTATTAGAGCGGGCTATCGAAGACAACCCGCCGGCCACGATCAAGGAGGGAGGCCTGATCAAGAAGGGGTTCGATCCTGCTTTAGATCGGTTGCGGGGTGTGAGCCATGAGGGGAAGAGGTGGATTGCCGAGTTAGAGGCTAAGGAGCGCTTGCGGACCGGGATCTCTTCCCTGAAAGTCCGCTATAACAGGGTTTTTAGTTATTACATCGAGGTCACCAAAACGAACCTGCCGGCAGTCCCGCCTCATTATATCCGGAAGCAAACCCTGGCCAACAGCGAGCGCTTTATCACCCAGGAATTGCAGGAGTACGAAACCCAGGTGCTCAGCGCCGAGGAAGAGAAGGATGTTCTGGAACATCAGATTTTTTTGCAGATCCTTGGACAGATTGCCGCAGTGGTCCCCAAGATCCAGCGGACTGCCCATGTTCTGGCCGAGGTGGACATGCTCTCGGCTCTGGCGGAGGTGGCCGAGCACAACGGGTATTGCCGGCCGAAGCTCGAAGAAGGCGATGGCCTGAAGATCATGGAAGGCCGGCACCCCGTGCTGGAACGAATGGCCCTGGGGGAACGATTCGTTCCCAATGATCTCGTCATGGATGCCGAAGAGCGGCAAATCCTGATCATCACCGGCCCGAACATGGCCGGGAAATCTACGATCATGAGACAGGCCGCCTTAATCGT
>CAZIDC010000292.1:0-4493 GCA_964537885.1 uncultured Syntrophaceae bacterium
TAGAAGCCCTTCGCACCCAGGCCTTTAACAGCGAGGATCTGAAAGAAGGGCAGCGGGCTTTCCAGGAGAAGCGTAAACCGGTCTTCAAGGGACGGTGAAAAAATAGCAACGGAGGTAAGGTCCATGAGGCATCAGAGAACTTTTTTGCGTATGGCCATCTTGTCGTCGTTCATCGTTTTGTTATTCCCCCTTCAAGCCCTCAGCCAGGATTTTCCCAACAAGCCCATTACGGTGTATTGCGGATTCGCGGCCGGCGCCACCACAGACCTCACCGCCAGGGCCCTGGCTGATGGAGCCCAAAAATTACTGGGAGTTCCGGTGGTGGTGGAAAACAAAGCCGGGGGAGGGGCCACGGTAGCGGCTACCCTTCTGGCCAACCAAAAGCCGGATGGCTACACCCTGGCGGTTTTATCCTCAGCGGCCTTAGACACGCGCCACATATTGCTAAACGTTTCTTATGATCCTTACAAGGATTTCACTTACATTATATCTTACGGCGTTTATATCGGCGGCATCTGCGTGAAAAAAGAATCTCCTTTGATGACCCTCAAAGACCTTGTCGAGCATGCCCGGAAGAATCCGGGGGCTGTTTCTTACAGCTCTTCAGGAACGGCGGCCACGCAGCAATTGGCCGTGGAATTCTTAGCCAAGCAGGCCAACGTGAAATTTAAGCACGTGCCCTATAAAGGCGGGGCGCCGGCCTGCACCGCCCTCATCGGTGGGCACGTGGACTTTACGGCTGGCGCCGGCATCCACTTGAATTATGTAAAACAAGGCATCTTCCGCATGCTGGCCGTGACCATCTCCGACAAGCGGGACCCGGATTTCCCCGATATCCCTACCATCACGGATTTAGGGTATCAGGACGTGCCGCCAGCGCTATACGTCCTTATGGCTCCCAAAGGATTGCCCGACCCGATTTTCAAGAAGTTAGAGTCGGCCTTTCGCCAGGCGGCCTATTCTCCCGAATTTCAAAAGACCCTGAAAAACTTATCCATACCTTTTGCCTTCAAGGATCGGCGCCAGTTGGAAGCAGAGTTTCCCAAGACTTACAAATTTTATGCCGATCTTCTCAAAGAATTTGGCATGGAGAAAAAGAAGAAGTAGGTAATCGGATGGAGGAGGAACAAAACAGTTGAAAGCTGAACGGTTGGGTGCCATTTTTTGGCTGGGCGTTGGGCTGATCAGCATTTACGGATCCGCCCAATTAGGCATAGGGACAATGCGGAGGCCGGGATCAGGCTTTCTCTCATTGTTAGCCGGATGTTTTATCAGCTTGATGGCCTTGATTGTCCTCTTGCAATCGCTCCTGCAAAGGCAGGGGAAAGAGGCGAAACTCTCGAGCCTCTGGGAGGGAGTGAAGTGGCGCCGGCCCCTGGCCATCGGCCTCATTCTGGTTGCTTATATCCTTGTTCTGGAGAAAGTTGGGTTTCTCATCACCTCCCTCCTCACTCTCTTCGTCATGTTCAAAGGTGTTGAAAAAATTTCCTGGGGAAAAGCGATCCTGATCTCCGTCTCTATCTCAGCCGGTTCTTTCTTGCTGTTTAATAACCTGCTGAAAGCGACGCTACCCAGGGGAATTTTTGGGTTTTAGCCCCGGAGGTTAGATAAGTCATGGATTTTTTCAGTGGACTGGTCACAGGATTGGGCGTTGCCCTTCAACCCCTTAACCTCACCTTCTGCTTTCTCGGTGTTTTAATCGGGACGTTGATCGGCGTCCTGCCGGGTATTGGGCCGGTGGGAACCATGGCCATTCTCCTGCCGATTACTTATGGGATTCCCCCCACCACGGCCATCATCCTTCTGTCCGGCATTTATTACGGCGCTCAATACGGCGGCTCAACGACCTCCATTCTGGTCAACATTCCGGGTGAGGCCGCATCGGTTATTACTACTCTCGACGGATACCAGATGGCCCTCCAGGGCCGGGCGGGTCCTGCGCTGGGGATCGCTGCCTTTGGTTCTTTCATCGCGGGGACCCTAAGCGTTATCGGTTTGCAGGCCGTTGCCCCGCCCTTAGTCAGGGTTGCCCTAAGCTTCGGCCCTCCGGAGTATTTCTCTCTGATGATCCTCGGCATGGTCATTCTTACCTATTTAGCGCAGAAGTCCATGGTCAAAGCCTTGATGATGGCCGGCGTGGGAGTCCTTCTGGGAACCTTCGGGCTGGATTCCATGACCGGCCAGCCCCGTTTTGCTTTCGACCTCCCCGAGCTTTTGGACGGGGTGGGGCTTGTCCCTTTGGTCATGGGGCTTTTTGGCATCTCGGAAGTTTTTCTCAACGTGGAAAAAGTGATCCAGCGGCAATTAATTTCGACCAAGATCACCCGGCTCCTCCCCAGCTTCCAGGACTGGATGGCAAGTAAATGGGCCATCGCCCGGGGTTCGGCCATCGGGTTCTTCCTCGGCATCCTGCCTGGTGGGGGAGCGGTTCTTGGGTCGTTGGTCTCTTATGCCGTGGAAAAACGGGTCTCCAAACATCCCGAAAAATTCGGCCACGGGGCAATCGAAGGCGTGGCCGCGCCGGAGGCGGCGAATAATGCCGCCACCGGCGGGGCTTTTATTCCCCTCCTCACTTTGGGCATCCCGTCGAATGTGGTCATGGCCATCCTCATCGGCGCCCTGATGATCCACGGGATCACCCCCGGCCCCATGTTGTTGAAGGAACACCCCGACCTTTTCTGGGGGGTGATCTCCAGCATGTACGTGGGCAACGCCATGCTCCTCGTGCTCAACCTGCCCCTGATCGGCCTTTGGGTTCAAATCCTCCGGATTCCTTACTCCATTCTCTTTCCCCTTATTCTTTTTTTCTGCCTCATCGGGTCTTACGCGATCAACAACAGCACCGTCGATGTAGCCCTGATGCTCTTCTTCGGCGGAGTGGGTTATCTGATGCGTAAATTCGAATATGAAGCCGCTCCGCTCGTCCTGGCTTTTGTGTTAAGCCCGATCCTGGAGGAAGCTTTGCGCCAGTCGCTCATCCTCTCCGATGGAGGTTTCCTGATTTTCCTGACCCATCCCATCTCCAGCGGATGCCTCATCCTGGCCGTCGTGCTTTTAGCGCTCTCCGCCTTCTCTTTTGCCCGGAGCCAAGTGAAGGAAAAAGAATTCGAAAAATATGGATGACTAAGCGGGCCTTTCCCGAAAATCCAAAAATCAAAAGGAGGTTGAATGATGCACTCGACAAAGCTATTTTTATTCGCGACCGGATTGCTATTGACGTTGCTAGTTTCTTTTGCCCCCCCGGCTTCGGGCCAAACCTACCCCGATAGGCCCATCACCCTTTATTGCGGTTACGCCGCAGGCGCCACCACCGACATAACCACTCGCGCGCTGGCCAGCGGCGCCGAGAAACTGCTTGGCGTTCCGGTGGTCGTGGAAAACAAGGCTGGCGGCGGGGCGACGGTTTGCGCGGGTTTGGTGGCCAGCAAGAAGCCGGATGGATACACTTTGGCGGTTGTTTCCACGGGGGTGATCGCCGTTCGGCCCCATCTTTTAAAACTATCCTATGACCCTTTGAAGGATTTTACCCTGATCTGTCAGTATTCCCGCTACATTGGAGCCCTGACGGTTCTCAAGGATGCTCCCTTTAAGGACGTCAATGATTTTATCGCCTACGCCAAAGCCCATCCTGGTCTATCTTACGGTTCACCCGGCATGTACACCCAGCAGCATTTAGCCACGGAACTTTTCCGGCAATGCAAGGGCCTGGAGTTTAAGCATGTTCCCCATAAAGGGGGGGCTCCGGCCAACACCGCCCTTCTGGGAAAGCATGTGGACTTTGTGGCTGGGGCCGGCCAACACATCCAGTACGTGAAACAGGGCGCTTTTAAAATGCTGGCGATTTATAATAGTGATAAAAGGGACCCCAACTATCCCGATCTTCCCACTTTGAAAGATCTTGGCTGTAAGGATGCTCCGGCTTTGGGCTACATAGTGGTGGGTCCCAAGGGGTTGCCGGATGGCATCTATAAAAAACTAAGTGAGACTTTCAAGAAGGTTACCGATGGGCCTGATTTTCAAAAGGTGCTCAACAATCTCGAGATTCCCTATGACTACAAGGACCGGGCCCAGTTGGAGAAGGATGTGGTTGTTGAATATGAATTTTACAAAACCTTCCTGGCCAAAATGGGGGCGAAGAAAAAAGATTGAACTTTAAAATCACGGAAACTCATCAAATCGTATCAATTTAGCTTTTTTATCCGCCTGAGGCGGACCTCCCGGCCTCCCTTTTCCAAAGGGAGGGGAGCTTTTAAGGAGGCTGACTATAATGGCAAGGGAAGATTCCTTAGGGAAGATCCATGAGGAAAAAAAGAAGTGGGAAGAGAAGACTCTCAAGCCGGCCCTTGAGAGGTTTAAGCTGAAAGATTCTCCGACCCGTTTTTATTCTCCGGTGGATATGGATGAGCAATTTGATTTCCTGGGTCAAGTAGGTTTTCCCGGGCAATATCCTTTTACCGCCGGAACGTTTCCCACCTTTCCTTACCGGACCGGGG
>CAZIDC010000293.1:0-2825 GCA_964537885.1 uncultured Syntrophaceae bacterium
AATGGCAACGATGGAAAGGATTCTTTTGGCCACCGATTTCTCGGAAAATTCCAAATGGGCTCTGACTTATGCGCTTTCCTTCGCTAAACAATATAAGGCGAAACTGTTTATCCTGCATGTGATCCAGCAACCCAGCTACCCCCTTGGAATGTATGCTGAAATCTCTTTTGATGCGATGGATAAATTCAACAGGAACGTTTCCGAGGTTACGGCCAAAGAGATGAATAATTTTTGCGAAAGCGAACTTAAGGACTTTCAAAATTTTGAAGCTATCATTGTCAATGGAATCCCTTTTCTCGAAATCATCCGGACGGCCAGGGAAAAGGAAGTGGACTTGATCGTTGTTGGAACGCATGGACGCACAGGCCTTGATCACGTTCTCTTCGGCAGCACGGCGGAAAAGGTGGTGCGCAAAGCTCACTGCCCGGTTCTCAGCGTCCGGCTTCCGGGAAAAGAGTTTAAAATGCCCTAAAGACAGGCGATGGGCCATAGGCTATGGGTAAAAATCAAAAGAAAATAAAAAAACTAATTATTTCCAATTGTTATTGCCCATTGCCTATCGCCTATCGCCCATTGCCTATCGCCTATCGCCTATTGCCTATTGTCCATGGCCTGATTTTTACTTGTTGCATAAATAACAGCCTATTTCTCAAGGTCTGTGTTTTTTTTAATACAAAGGGAAGGGGAAACAAAGGGTCAAGAAATATTAAATCGCCACCTTGGGTCAGACAAGGGTTATTCAGGAACCCTATTTTTATAGTGGCTTGGTCCTTTGCTCTCCACTTCTCCCAATATTTCAATCGTTTGGGAAAATTGCTTTTTTTCGCAAGGCTGAATGGTCATTTTGAGAAATATATGTCGTCCGAAGAACAAGGCAGATTTAAAAGTGGCATTAAAATTGCTAACTTTAAACGGAAAGTGAGTTTATTTTGTTTTTTAAGAAGACCTATCAATTACGAAAACTTATCTCCAGCTCTTCCTCCAAAGGCAGAGAGGGAAGATTAAGCTCTTTGAAATTATTAATATTTATTGTCTTTGGAGCTTTTTTTATTGCGAACTCTTTCGCCCAGGATCCAGCGGGGCGGCAGTCTTTTTTGAAAGGCCAGACCGTTTTTAAAGTGGCGATCCTCCCCGTGGCCATCCATAGCCCTGAAAATCTCGGATATATGCGGGAAGGGCTGTTGGACATGCTCTCTTCCCGAGTCGAACTCCCTGGCCGGGTCGCCGTTTTGGAAAAAGGGGCCGTTAAAAAAGCCCTAACACAAGTTTCCGGGGAAATGGATGTCGATGGGGCTAAGAAGATCGGCCAGGCATTGGGGGTAGATTTTGTGGTTTTCGGCAGCCTGACCAAGTTAGGGGACAGCGCCAGCCTCGACCTCAAGGTGGTTGAGGTAAAAGCGGACAAACCGGGAGCTTCGGTTTACGTCCGGGCCAAAAAGATGGAAGAGATCATCGCCGGCGTGGATGACCTGGCCCGAAAGGTTGATGAGCAAATTCTGGGTTATCCCCTGATTCCTCAAGCGGCTGAGCGGCCCAAAGAACCTCCGAAAGAAATGGCGGGTATCCCAGCCCCCCCCTTAGCGTTCCAGCCGGCGGTGCCGGTAAGAGGGATGGGGACCGGCGAATTCTGGCAGAGTCAACCGTTTCCTTTTAATATGAAAGGAATGGCCATCGGCGACCTGGACGGAGATGGAAAAAATGAGGTAGCGATCATCGACGACCGGAACCTGCGGATCTACCGCTGGGAACAAAAAGAATTCAAACTCCTCCAGAAGATTGACGGCGGAAAGTTCGATCAATATCTGGCCGTTGACGTTGCCGACGCGGATAAGGATGGAAAAGCCGAAATATTCGTCACCAATGTACAGGAACAGCGCCTTGCCTCTTTTGTGGTAGCCCATAAGGATGGAGCATTCCGGATTGTTTCTTCCGGCCTTGACTGGTTTATGCGGGCAGTGGATTGGGGCGAAAAGGGGACGGTTTTATTGGGGCAAAAAAAGGGATATCAGGTTGGCTTCGAAGGGCCGATTTATGAAATGGGGTGGGACGGGAAAAAATATAAAGAGATTCGTAAAGCCAATCTTCCCAAGATTTTCAGCATCTATGGTTTCATTCCCTTTATCCATGACGGAAAGACCGATTATCTTTTCATCGACTCTGATTTTGCTCTAAAAATCATGAATGAGAAAGGAAAGGTGGTTTGGAAGGGGCGGGATGATTATGGTTCGAACAACGCCATTCTCGTCAAGCCCTTGGTTGTTGGGCCGGGTCTGAAGTTTGAAGACGCCGACGAGCTGGCTTTTGTTAATGTAAGAGTGCTGCGCCGGGGAAACGATATCCTGATCATCCGGAACATTTCGGCAACCGGACAATTTTTAAAGCGTACCAAGCCCTACACCAAGGGGGAAGTCCAGGTGTTAACCTGGACCGGGGCCATGTTCATGCCTGCCTGGAAATCCCAGGAGATTCCCGGATATCTCGCGGATTTTCAACTGCAGGATGTAGACGGGGAAAAGGGGAAGGAACTGATTGTAGCGGTCAACCTCCCCAGCGAGGGATTTTTCTCCGGGGAAAAGAACAGCGCCTTGATGGTTACCCGGGTGCAGGGAATTCGATAATAAAGTGAGAAAGCTGAAAAGCGGTTAAATCCCCCTTCATCCCCCTTTTTCAAAGGGGGAAAAAAGGAAAAGCTCCCCTCCCTTTGAAAAAGGGAGGAGGGGAGGGATTTTTGGTCCGCTTTAGGCGGACTCGCAATGACAAAACGGGGGATCCCAAATTTTTTTATTGACAATTTTTAGCAAGATAAGTATTTTGGGACAAAGAAA
>CAZIDC010000293.1:2925-4490 GCA_964537885.1 uncultured Syntrophaceae bacterium
CCCAAATTTTTTTATTGACAATTTTTAGCAAGATAAGTATTTTGGGACAAAGAAATTTCAGTCTCTTTCATAGGTAGAAATTCCCAAGGGAAGGGGGTGAGGAGGAGGATAACGAATTACGTCTTTAAGCTGGGATGAAAAATTGAGAACTTTGCATCAATCGAAAGGAGGAAAAGAATGAAGAAGTATTTTGCATTGATTGGGGCGGCGGTTTTAATCGTGGCCCTATCTGCGCCCGCAATGGCGCAGGACTGGACCAAGGGCTTTAAGTCGACGTCCTTGTTCCAAATCTGGACCGGCTGGATTCAGAAACAGGAATTCAACAATGGTGGAACCGCAGCGACGACAGATGATGATAAAGACCGGAACACAAGATATATGGGCTCGCGAATCAATTTCTACTTAGAGTATGGCGATGCCAAGTTTGCCCGCGGCGTCATCGGGTTTGAGGCGGACAGCACGAACTGGGGCGAGAGCTCTTATACGGCGGGCGAATTCGGCTCGGGCTCGGCTAACCGAATGGGCGTTGCCAGCGCCGATCAGGTGCAGCTTGAGATCAAGCACGCTTACGTGGATTTTGTGATCCCCAACACTCCATTGTCGGTGACCGCGGGAATCCAGGGTTTTGCTTATGGCGGACGCCTCTTCCAGAGCAGGGACATGCCGGGATTAAAATTGACGGCCAATTTCGCTCCCCATCAGGTCCAGGCTTTCTGGTGGAGGGAAAACGAAACCGACCGCAACACCTACCAGGTCAATGATACCTACGGGTTACAGTATTCACTCACCCAGAAGCTGTTCAACGTTTATGCCTACGGCGCTTACAAAAACGACCTGCGCAGCGCTGTCTATGCTGACAATCCTTACTGGATCGGCGTCGGCGGCGGGTTCCGTCCGGGCAACTTAAGCCTCAGCGGGCAGTTGGTCTACTTAGGCGGGACAAGAGATTATGTGGCCGCCGATGATGTTGACTACAAAGCCTGGGCGGCTGAGATCCTGGCCCAGTACCAGATCGGGCCCGGAATGTCCGTAGCCGTGGAAGGCTTCTACGCCACGGGAAATGACGCGGACAAGACGGACGAGATTAATATTTACCAGCGTCCGTTCGGATCGGAATCCCATGCGAACTTCGGGCTGGGCCGAACCGTTTTCTTCTGGATGAATTTCAGCGAATTCGGCAACCAGACTAACAAACAGAGTGATTTTGGCGGCATGTATTATGGGCGGGTCAACTTTAATTACAGCCCGCTGGCCTGGCTCAACCTGAGCTTTAACTACCTGTACATCGGCGATACCTCCAAGGGAACGGATGGACTGTCGGGAATCAACAGCCCAACGGGCGCCCGGACCGATAAAGACGAAGATTTTATCGGCCATGAAATCAACCTGATTACCAAGTTTAGAATTTACAATAATTTAACCTACAACATCGGCGTTGGCTACTTCATCCCTGGCGCTGTCTATGATCAGCCCGGCAAGGATGCCGACGCTGCCTATGCGGTCAACACCGGGATGCAGTTAGCCTTCTAATCGGGCGAGCTGACCAAGCAATAAAAAACCCCCGG
>CAZIDC010000294.1:0-4486 GCA_964537885.1 uncultured Syntrophaceae bacterium
ATTTCATAGTTGTATAATACAACTATCTGAGAAACCCTGTCAAGAATTATTTTTGTGGGAGGGTAAGAATCCTTGTGCCGGTTCGGGAAGGGGGGTCAACCCTATAAAAGAAGGCAAGGAAAAGCCCAAGGTGGATAGCGAATCGACCGTAACCATTCAGTCGCGGGTGGGTGGCCAAGGCCGGAGGAAGAAAGGTTCGGCGTAAAGGCCAAGGACGCCCATGGCCGGGGGGCCAGTCCAGTCCGCTTGGAACCATGAGGCGCTGATTTCTCCGTGGAGGGGGCGGGGCTGACGCCTTCCGCCTCCTCCGGCGGAGGTTCAGTGAGTACACCATGAACAGGGATATCCCAGCCGATGCTTCCGGCGCGGACCGGCCTGGCCCCCCGGCCAAAACAGAATCTTTGCCAGGATTAGTTTCTCCGATATTCCTGTCCTAGCCGCTCGTGACTGAAGGTTTACAAGCGACCTTCAGCGTAGAATGAGCTGCTTGAATGGCTCGGCGAGCTTCAGCCCCTGCGCAGCGCCGGCGGTTTCCGCCCGCTGGCGCAGCCATTCTTCCCATTGCGGCCACTGGATTACCTGGCTTTGGTGCCGGCCCAGAGCCTTGATCTTTTTTCCCAGCGTCGGGCCGATATCGACCCAATAATCAGGTTGATCCGAAGCAAAAAGCAGGGCCCGGCGAATCCGGCAGGGGCTCAACCCTTCAGCGATCTGTTCGGCAAAGTACAGGCGATCACGGGCTGAGATGGCTGCGTCCAGGGCCAGGGTCCCGGAAGCCCGGTGGTCCGGGTGCAACTGGTAGCGCATCCAGGGATCATGGGTAACCACAACTTCCGGCTGGTACTCCCGGATGATCCGGGTCAAAGCCCGGCGTCGGGCCATCGTTACTTCCAACTCTCCATCTCCGTTTTCCAGGAAAACCACATTGGCCACCCTTAGAACCTCGGCAGCTTGAAGCTGTTCATCCCGCCGCAGCCGGGTCAGGGCCTCTCCGGTCATCTGGGGATCCTGCGTTCCTTTGTCCCCTTTGGTCAGAACCACATAGATTACTTTTTTGCCAGCTCCCGTCCATAGGGCAATCGTTCCCGCGCACTGCACCTCGGCGTCATCCGGATGGGCGAAGATGACCATCGCCCGTTCAAAATATAAATCTTTCACAAGCATTCCTTTGCATTTTCGTTAAATTCTTTAACCGCAGAGCACGCTGAGAACGCAGAGAAAAATATAATCAAGATTCGAATGAGGCTCTTGCAAAAGTATTTTTTTGTGGTTCGACAAGCTCACCACGAACGGAAAAACTAAATAATTTCAACCTAAGCCCGTTCACCCTGAGCCTGTCGAAGGATAAATTACGGACTTTTGCAAGAAGCTCGAATATCAAGAGCCCAAACCAGATTTCAAAATTTATTTTGGCTTCTTGATCCAGTTTTACCTCTGCGCGCTCTGCGGTCTCTGTGGTGAATAGTTTTTTGCTTACGGGTTCATGAGGCGTTGAAAATAGCCCTTAGCGCCATAAAGGGCGGCCACCGGGTTGTGTCCCAGCACCCGGTCTTTGGCCACCAGAACGGTTGTTAAGGCCTTGGCGTTTTTGAGAAAGAGGGCGTCGTGGCCCACGCAGAGGCCTACTAAGATATTAAAATCCGTCCCGGCTTCGTTAAGAACTTCAGCCTGGGTTATCGGGTTACACATGGTCTCGTAGGTTCCCACTCTGACCTTTTCCCTGTCCTTGAGACCCAGGAACTCCTTGGGAACCCCCCCCACTTTGCAGCAGACCGATACGACTTCAAACCCATGTTTTTCCAAGATCCGGACAAGAGTATTCCCCTCGGAGGACAGGCCGCCGCAGAAAGCCACTCCCAGTCTTTTATAATCCATCTTCTTGGCCAACTCGATGACCTCCTCCACCCGTGTCTTCGCCGGTCGCAAGACAAAGGGCTTTTCGTCCCGGCGCACGTAGCATTCGGCCTCTTGCAAGGAGGCCGCTTTGGCAAAGCGCATCGTCCCTTGTTCCTTATATTTTTTCAGGGCGGTTTGAAGTTCTTTATCCTTGGTCTTGGTCGGGCAGAATTTGGGCCCGCTCCCTTCCTTGGACCGGCAGAGTTTTACTTCGACGTTACATAAAGCGCACTCAGGCATTAATTCTTTTTCCATTGTCTCCCCCTTTATCCTCCATTCTTTTGCTCCTTGATTTTAATTTTTTCTGGGCCAGAAACCCTCTTCCTTTGCCGCCAGAATGGGCATAAACTTCTTTACTGCGGTCAGGATCGCCCGGCTTACCTCCGACTGGAATCCATCTTTCTTGAGAAGTTTTTCCTCGAGCGGATGGGTAATGTAGGCGGTCTCCACCAGAATAGACGGAATGTTCGGCGCCTTGAGGACCGCAAAACCCGCTTGGCGGGGCTGGGAAAATTGAACCAAGTTGACCCGGCCAAGCGCGCTGAGCATCAACCCTCCCAGATGCAGGCTTTCATTGATGGTATGGGTCTGCTCGAGATCCAATAGAATCGAATCGAGGTCCTTGCGCGCGGGTTCCGTAAATGTTCCCCCCATCATATCCGAGGCGTTCTCTTTCTGCGCCAGCAATTGGGTTGCCGTGTCGCTGGCTCCCTTTAGGGATAGACAGTAAATTGAAGTACCACGGGTCTGGCGTTTCCGGCTACCGTTGGTGTGGATGCTGATGAAAAGGTCCGCACGGTACTCCCGGGCGATCTTGATCCGCTCCTTCAGGGGAACGAAGTAATCGCCGCGGCGGGTCAGAAAAGCTCTCGCCTCGCCACTTTCATCAAAAGCCCTTTGAAGTTTTCTGGCCAGATTCAGGACAATGTTTTTCTCCTGGCTTCCTCCAGGCCCAATGGCGCCGGGGTCCTCCCCCCCGTGGCCCGGGTCGAGGACGACGATCCTCTTTTTTTTGGTTTTCAACTCCTGGCTGACTTGCCGCTCCGCTTTTTCTTTCTCTTCCAGGTCCGGCCGGAAGATATCGATCACCAAGCGGTCGGGCTTGTCCTGGTAAGGTTTCAAGGCGAACAACTTCCACCGTGCCGGCTTGACCAGGAACAAAATTACTTTCGCCCCATATTGGCCCGATGGTTCCACTTTTATTTTACGGACCACCGGGTCGTTAACCGAAATTTCCCTTTTCCCCTTGGGTAGGTCGACTTTCTGAAGAAGCACGATCAGAATCAAGGGATCAGGGGAGGGGGCAGTTTCATAAGGAGGAAGACCATCCAGATCGATGACGACTCGGGTGTGATCGGGAGCGGACCATTGACGGATATCCAAAAATTTGGAAGCGGCTTGGACATCGGGAACCTTCGAAGGACCGGCGTATAAAAAGACTCCCAGGAAGACACCCGCCAAAACGATCAGATGGAGAGGACCCTTCTTCATCCTACGACCTCGGAGGCCAAGACGAGCCGGATTCCTTCGGCAGTGATCTCCGGGAGCATCTCGCGAATGGCCTGAGCGGTATAAGGATGGGGATGGCCGATGGCCACAGCCTTCCCCTCTTGTTTGGCTTTTTTCATGACCAGGCGAAGCGCTTCTTTGATGGCTTCCACGTTCTTTTCATGATCGATAAACTTAACATTCACGCCCGAAGCCACGCCAGCCTTCCGGGCCATATCCGGCCCCACTGACCGGGGGCTGGTGTGGCTATCGATAAAATAGAGACCTTTCTCTTGCAAGACTTCCATCAAGGCCTGCATCAACCGTGGGTCCTCGGTGGCCTGGGATCCCATGTGGTTATTGACTCCCCGGGCATAGGGAACTTGTTTTAGACTATCCCCCATAATTTCTTGCAGCCTTTCCTTATTCATTCCCGCCCGTAAAGTGTTCCTCTCCAGAGAATACTTATCCGCATCTTTGGGCTCCATGGGCAGATGGAGAATGACCTCGGATCCTTCCCTATGAGCCATGAGGGCGGCCTCCCGGGCATGGGGGGCATTCGGCAGGATGGCGAAGGTCATCGGCTTGCCCATCCCCATCATTCCTTTCATATCTTCGCTGTTATATCCCCCATCGTCTATGATCAAAGCCAGGCGGGGGGAAGAAGAATGAGGGATAGAGAAACGGGCGGTGGAGAGCTTTGGTCTTCTGGAGGGGGGTACGTTTTGCCAGACGATAAAAACGGCGGCAGCGAAAAGAAGGGCGAATGAAGCGGCGATGAAGATTCTTCTTCGACCCCGATCCTTAACCCGCCTGATTTTTCTTTTCGATGGATCCATCCTTTTCTTATTTTATCCAACCTCGGCCATTTTCTCAACCCCATTCCCCCTAGGAAATCTTCACCGCCGAGCGCGCTGAGAACTCAGAGGCAAAAATAAAGGCTGAAAAAGAAGGGCGGGCCTGACGAAAAGACCCGCCTTCCAGAGCTCTCCTGCAAAGCAAGGGGAGCGTTAAGCCCTAGGTCATGTCTCCTTCAGGGCGTATTCCGCAATTGGCAATTATTCCAGGTCCAGTTCCTGCAATTTTTCCCTCGTGGGAATTC
>CAZIDC010000295.1:0-4483 GCA_964537885.1 uncultured Syntrophaceae bacterium
CGTCGGCAGTGAGATTGTTTTCAAGGCGGAAGCCATTTTAAGGTCCCAGGCGCATTGCGCCTTGATCGTGCGGACAGTTTCTTCGGTTGAAGACTTGCCATCCTGGATGACTCCGGTGAGGGTGAATTCTTTTTCATCGGCAATCTTTTCAAAAAGGCCAAGGGTGGAAACCAGCGCCCTCACCCGATGCCCTGGCGCGGTAATGTAGGGGACCTGGGGAACGAAGCGGGGGCGAGATTGGGGAAGAACGGCTACAACCTGGGAGGCGCCGCAGGCCACGTCATTCGCGCCCCCTGAGCCCGTGATCAGGATATCGGGCGGGACAATCGTGGAATTCAGGTTCCCAAACCGGTCAACCTGAGCGGCACTCAAGGCTCCAAGGCATCGCTGATTTTCTCCCCCCATGAGAAGTCCTAAAACTTCGGAAATATCGGTGAGCATCTTGCACGTGGGAATGTTGGAGAAGTTAAAGATAAAGGGATCGGCGGGACGGGGAAGGTACCCGAAAAAGCCGATCTCGGCCATGAGGTCCACCCCGTAACCTTCCCGCCGCAATAAGTACATGCCCATCCAGGCCGCCAGATTGGACGCTCCAATCCCGGCCAGAAGGGTGCGGAAGGTATTCTCCTTCACCCGGGAGATGATCTCCCTTGTGGCCGCGATCACCATCCGTTCCAGGGCATTGGCCGGCTCATCCGCCCGGATTTGAGGGCGAAGTCCTTCAAACTCTTGGCGCCAGGCATCCGCCTGGGACTTTTCCTTGAGGATCGCCACTCGGGCCTGGCCGAGTTTTTTCACGTAAGCCGATCCGTCCGGACAGGATAGGACCCATTCCTCCATCCAGTCCTCCAGAGTTTCCCTTTTCTTGCAGGCCTGTCGTAAATCCAGGATAAAGGGATTGTCCACCCCGTACCCTTCAACTCCGGTGATTCCATGGGCGTTGCAGCCGCTGGGGTGGCCGCCAACCGGAACTTCGGAGACACTCAGGACCCGGTACCCCGGCAGGCGGACGAAACCGGCATGTTCCCGGATGAAATCCGTGGAAACGATTTTTTCAACGGTAACAATCACGCCTTTCTTGCTGGCCAAGGCTCCGTAGAGATTTTCGGCGTAAGGGGGAGCAAAAAGAGTATTCCCCTGATGGTCAGCCGCCAGCCCATGGTAAAAAGAAAGGTCGGGAACAAGGCCTCGCAGAATGCCGGTGCGTCCTTGGGCCCCAAACGGGTCTTCCAGGGTCAAGAAATGATCCCGGTTATCCCTTTCCATATTACTTCCCAGGATGGAACGCGTGGGCAAAAATCCAAGACCCAGGGCTCCGGCCTGGAGGCGTTGGACAAGGGAGAGCAAAGACCAATGCTCCACTTCTATCTTTCCTTCACGCAACGCTTTTTGGAAGACTGGATTGGGGCCGGGAGAAGGGTAAGAATCCCCCAGGAAAGTAGTGATCGCCTTCTGGACCAACCCGGCATGAACCAGCAAGGAATACACGGTGGTCAACCCGAGGGAAACGAGCGTAAAGCGCGGGTTTTTCCCCTTAAAGAGACGAATCAATTCGTAAATGACCGCAATGGGGGGGGTAGACGCGGTCCCTAAGTGAAGGGTCATTCCAGGCTGGACGTGTTGCCGCAGAGCCTGGCTTAAGGGCAGGGTCTTGCTGTGACCTTCGTTTGGACGAAGGGGAATGACTTGTTCAAGAACCTTTTTAAAGGGATCGTCCATGGCCAAAAAATTAGAAGATACGAGGAGAAATGTCAAGCAGTTAGTGAAATTTCCCCGCCCTCATTTTTTGCGGTTGCTCCTTTTAAGACACCACGAAGCTTAGGTTGCGTAACAAAAGCCTTTTTGTTATCATAACTTCGAACAAATAAAGCAGTGGTGTTATTCGCTTAAAAATTTCCCTCTTTATGGAAAGGAAAAATGGTGCCCAACAAAAAAACAGATTGTCCCGGCAAAAAAAAATATCTCATCGGGAAAAGAATTCTTCCGGAGCCGATTTCGGGAGATACCGATATAGTAAAATTAATAGACAACCTGGATGCCTATAATGGCGGAAGATTGAGGGCGGCCTGCCATTTATTAAGAAACAGATATTCCCAAAAGGATGTTACCGTGGGATTAAGCCTGGCCGGGGCCTTAACCCCGGCCGGATTAGGGCGTTCGGCCGTAATTCCCTTGATGGATCATGGTTTTGTAGATTGGATAAGCGCCACCGGCGCGAATATGTATCACGATCTGCATTTTGCCTTCAATCTGCCGATGCATCGTGGCAGCCACCTTGTGGACGACGCGGATTTGAGGAAAAAAGGCGTAACCCGAATCTACGATATCCTCTTCGCTTATGAAGATGTTTTAATGGAAACGGACAGAAGATTAAGAAAAATACTGGTCCGCCCTGAATTTCAGAAGGAAATGGGAACCCGGGAGTTTTATCATCACCTGGGGAGAGTCATGAATGAATACGAGGAGAAAAATAATCTGGGAGAAGTAAGTATTCTTGCCGCGGCCTACAGACACGGGATCCCTGTTTTTACGTCGTCTCCGGGAGATTCAACCATTGGAATGAATGTAGCCGGTTTGGAGCTATTAGCCGAAGCCGCCGGCCTGAAGGATTTATTCAAGCTGAAAATAAACCCGAGCAAGGATGTCAATGATTCAACCGCCATAATATTAAACGCCAAGCGATACGAACATGGGAAAACAGCCGTTATCCTGATCGGCGGCGGCAGCCCGAAAAACTTTATGCTCCAGACCGAGCCGCAAATTCAGGAAGTGCTTATGATCCCGGAAGTAGGTCAGGATTATGATATCAATGTAACCGATGCCCGACCAGACACGGGAGGATTATCCGGAGCCCCGCCAAGCGAAGCGGCAAGTTGGGGCAAAATCGATCCGACAAAATTGGAAGAAACCGTGACGGCTTATCTTGATGTCACGGTGGCCTTTCCCCTGATGGTTGCCTATGTTAGGCAGACGACCCGACCCAAAAAACAAAAAAGATTATACCACCGGGGTCAGGAACTGCATGAAAAGCTGATGCAGTCCTATTTGGAAAATAATCGCGAGGTGGAACAGCTGAAAAACCTCATTAAAAAGCTGTCGGCCAAACCAACGGGAAAAGAGGAATGAAAAAAGAACTCCTTAAATTAGTAAAAAAGCACGGAACCCCTTTATTCGTCCTTGACCATAACAAAATAAAGGAAAACTATCGGGTTTTTAATAAAAATCTGCCGCGAGTGCAGTGCTATTACGCGGTAAAAGCAAATTCGCGCCCGGAGATCATCAAAACCTTGTTCCATGAAGGATCGAGCTTCGATGTCGCTTCCTATAATGAGTTTATGCAGATTTACAAATACCTAAAACATTTTGAAGAAAAAGAAAAAGATTTTTTTATTTGGGACAAAATTATTTTCTCCAACACAATAAAAGACCGGGAGACATTGCGCAAGATAAAAAGATACCGGCCCCTTGTTACCTATGACAATGCGGATGAGCTTAAGAAAATAAAGGAATACTGTAATACGGCCGGGTTGGTTTTAAGATTAAAAGTCCCGGATACCGGCTCGCAGGTCGAGATGAGCTCAAAATTTGGAGCAGAACCGGGAGACGCCAATAATCTAATCCGCCGGGCTTTTGATGCGGGATTGGTGGTTGAAGGATTAAGCTTTCACGTCGGAAGCCAATGCACCCATTTTGATAATTATACCGCTTCGTTGGCCATAACGTCCGATATTTTCCACGATGCCAGGAAAAAGGGTTACCCTCTTAACATCGTAGACATCGGAGGAGGTTTTCCCGTACCCTACGACGCGCAGGTTCCCCAATTCGCCAAGCTCGCCGCCATAATAAATGCTGAATGCCAACGGCTTTTTCCGGAAAATATAGAGATTATTGCCGAACCGGGAAGGTTCATGGTGGCGACGGCGGCAATATTGATTACCGAAATAATAGGAAAGGCCAGGAGGGACGGAAAGATTTTTTATCATATTAACGATGGAGTCTATCATACCTTCTCCGGAGTTGTTTATGATCATTGGATTCCGAATTTTAATTCATTCGGACGCGGGAAAAAAGAGGTTTGTGCCGTGGTCGGACCTACCTGTGACAGTTTTGACAAGATATCCTTATCAGTACAACTTCCAGGAAACTTAGAAATCGGAGATTATCTGTTCACCGAGAACATCGGAGCGTATAGCACTGCTTCTTCAACAAAATTTAATGGTTTTGACGGCGCCAAGATTGTCAATAATTATTAGAAAGTAAAATGACCTGAAACCATGAACCCAGTCTAAGCCAAACGGGGGGTCCGTGATAATCGGTTTAATAACCCATCCCATTCCTGATGTTCTCTAAATATTTCGGCAACCTGTTAATAGGCGGTCCTTCGTCTTTATAAAGAAGGGAAAGCCAACCGTATGAAAGCAGCTGTTTACCGCGGCCTAAGGGATATTCGGGTGATTATAACTTTCTCAATTCCTTTTTCAGC
>CAZIDC010000296.1:0-4455 GCA_964537885.1 uncultured Syntrophaceae bacterium
TGCGGTATTGGACCGGCGTCTCGGAAAGTTTCATCGGAGACCCGACGAGTTTGAATTTGCCAACAGCCGCGTGCTCCATTTCCACCACCATCTCCCGGGCCAGGATCTGCGGGTCGGCTAAAACCCGGTCAATGGTATTGATCGGCCCGCAGGGGATTTCCGCTTCGCCGAGAAGTTTAAGCCATTCTTCCGAGGTCTTTTTAAGGAAGAGGTCCTGGAGAAAAGAAACCAGCTCCTTGCGGTTTTCCACGCGCTTGGGGTTGGTGACATAGCGGGGGTCATCGGCCAGGGATTCGATCCGGGCCAGCTTGCAGAACTTTTTCCACTGGTTGTCATTGCCGACCCCCAGAGCAATATAGACGCCGTCTTGGGCTTGGAAGGTTTCATAGGGGACGATGTTGGGATGGGCGTTGCCGGAGCGGCGGGGCACTTTGCCGGAGATCAGGTAATTGCTGGCCTGGTTGGCCAGCCACGCTACCTGGGCATCAAGGAGGGCGATGTCGATATATTGACCCGTCCCGGATTTCTCCCGGTGGTGCAGCGCGGCGAGGATCGTTGAGCAGGCAAAGAGACCGGCGGTGATGTCCACGATGGCCACGCCCACTTTCATCGGCGGGCCGTCGCTTTCGCCGATGATCGACATCAACCCGCCCTGGGCCTGCATGATGAAGTCAAATCCCGGAAGGTTCCGGTACGGGCCGTATTGCCCGTATCCCGTGACGGAGGCGTAGAGGATCCCCGGGTTGATCGCTCTGATGTCTTCGTACCCCAAGTTCATCTCCGCCAGGCTTCCCGGGAGGAAGTTTTCGAGGAGAATGTCGCTCCTCCGCGCCAGGCGGCGGATGATCTCCTGTCCGTCTTTCTTCTTCAGGTCAACGGTGATGCTTTTCTTGTTGCGATTGGTGCAAAGGTAGTACGCGCTCTGTTCCCCGGCCCAGGGAGGGCCCCAGTGGCGGGTTTCATCGCCCACGCCCGGCCTTTCCACCCGGATGATCTCGGCGCCGAGATCGCCGAGCATCATGCTGCAGTAAGGCATGGCCAACACCCGGGAAAGGTCCAATACTTTGATGTCCTCCAGGGCTTGCGGCATACAACCTTCCTTTCAACGCTGGAGCGTGAAGGATGAAAGGGGACGGCATGCCGCCCCCTTGAAGCTTTACCCCGGCGGGGATTGGCGACTAAAGATTGATGTTCGAGTATTTTCTCCAGGGGCGGGATTCGGATTTATTCTCCAGCACATCCAGGCAGCGGTTGATGTATTGGCGCGTGTCATGGGGCATGATGACATCGTCGATATAGTTGCGCGCCGCGCCTTCGTAAGGGTTTTCGTAAAGGTCGCTGTATTGTTTTATCCGCTCGGCCCGGATTTCCTCCGGGTTGGGGGCGCTTTTGATCTCCTTGGCGAAGATGACGCTGGCGGCGGTGTCCGCGCCCACGATGGTTACTTTGGCCTGGGGCCAGGAGAACATGAAGTCGGCGCCCGTATCCTTACAGCACATGGCTAAGTACGCGCCGGCGTAGGATTTCCGCAGAATAAAGGTAATTTTGGGCACGGTGGCGTCGATATAAGCGAAAAGCATCTTGGCCCCGTGGCGCAGGATGCCCCGCCACTCTTCCTGAGGGCCAATCCAGAAACCCGGGGTGTCGTGCAGATTGACTAAGGGAATGTTGAAAAGGTCGCAAAAGCGGACGAACCGGGCCACTTTATCCGCGGCGTCGCAGTCGATAGCTCCGGCTTTGGCCATGGGCTGGGAAGCAACGATCCCCGCCGTCCGGCCGTTGAACCGCCCGAAACCGATGATCACGTTGGTGGCAAAGGTTTTGAAAAGCTCGAAGAAATATCCGTCGTCCACGATTTTCGAGATGATCTTGTGCATGTCAAAGGGCTTGGAGGCCTTCACCGGAATCAGGGTATCAAACTCGGAAATGGTGCGATCCGGGTCGTCGCTGCAGGCGATCCGGGGCGGCTTTTCTTTGTTGTTCGCGGGCAGAAAGGCCAGCAGATCTTTAGTTTTGTCCAGACAATCCTTATCGTCTTCGACCACGAGGTGGGTCTGGCCGGTTTTGTAGGCATGAGCTTTGATCCCGCAGAGTTCTTCCAGGGAAATCTCCACCCCGGTCTGGGTTTTAACGAAGGCCGGCCCGGCAATCCCCATGAAGCCGGTCTTGCGGTTCTGAAAGACAAAGTCCTGCATGATGGGGTGGTAGGCCTGGCCGCCCAGACAGGGGCCCATAAGCAGGGCGATCTGGGGGATAATTCCCGAAGCTAAGATCTGGGAGCGGAAAAGCCAGGCGTAGGATTGCAGGGTGTCCATCCCCTCCTGGAGGCGGGCGCCGCCGGAGTCATTCATCCCGACAAAGGGCCATCCCTTTTCTTTGGCGAAATCGATGGCCTGGGAGAATTTTTTGCCGTGATATTCTCCGAAAGTTCCGGCCATGGAGGTGTAATCCTCGGCCCCGGCGACCACCATCCGGCCGTTGACTTTTCCGAATCCGGTAACCACGCCCTCGGCGGCTACCTCCCGCTTATCCATACCGAAAGCCGTGGTGCGGTGCTTGACGAAAAGGCCGAGTTCGCTGAAGGTCCCCTTATCGAAAAAATATTCGATGCGCTCCCGGGCAGACATCTTTCCTTCTTTATGCTGCCCCTCGACCGCTTTGGCTCCGCCCATCTGCGTGGCTTTGGCGCGCCGCTCGTTAAATTCTTTATAGATGGCTGCAAAATCTTTTTCGGGCAAATCCATGGGGAAAATTCCTCCTTTAACGGTTGGCCTTTCGATACCCCAACTGATCCAAGGCGATGATGGTTTTCTGAATGTTGGCCGTTCCCTCGACGATCTGGACCGACTTGGCATCCCGATAATAACGGGCTACCGGATATTCGGTGGAGTAGCCGTAAGCGCTGAGAATTCTCATGGCGAAGTCCGCGGCCTTCCCGGCCACTTCGCCGGCGTAATATTTGGCCATGGATGTTTCCAGCACGTTGCCCAGTAGCCCTTCATCTTTTTGGACAGCAGCGCGGTATACTAAGAAGCGCGCGGCTTCCAGCTCCGTGGCCATGACGGCAATCATGTCCTGATTCATCTGAAACTGGCCGATCTGCTGCCCGAATTGCACGCGCTCGTTGCAATACTTGACGGAGGCCTCGAGGCAGGCCTGGGCGATGCCCAGCCCCCCGGCGGCACAGGAAAGGCGGGTTTGGTTCAGAGAGCCGAAAACGTGTTTGACCCCATCGCCGAGGTTGCCCAGGAGGGCATCTCTGGGGACCTTGACGTCCTCGAGAAAAATTTCGCCGGTGGGGGCGGAATGGAGGCCCATTTTATCAAGCGGCCGGGTAGAAATCCCGGGAAGATGCATGTCCAGAAGAAAGGTAGAAAGGCCTTTGCTCTTGGCTGCCGGATCGCTGTAAGCATAAAGGACGCAGAGGTCGGCAATCTGGGCATTGGAAATCCAGGTCTTGGCCCCGTTGACCACAAAATGATCCCCCTTGGGGATGGCTGTAGTCTTCAGGGCCATGATATCCGAACCGGCATTGGGCTCGGTGATGCCGAAACAACTGATCAATTCCGTGGAAGCCAGCTTGGAGATGTATTTCTTCTTCTGCTCTTCGTTTCCGTAGCGCAGGATGGAGAGGGCCGGGCCGAAGGTTTGCATGTTGAAGGTTACGCGCAGAGAGGCGCTGGCCCGGGCGATCTCTTCAGTGATGATGGTCCCGGCCAGAAACCCCATGCCATTTCCCCCATACTCTTCGGGGACCAATGTTCCATAAAAACCAAGGCCGGCCATTTTTTTGACGACTTCGCGGGGGAAATAGTTTTCCGCGTCCCATTTGTCGGCATAGGGAACGATCTCTTTCTCGGCAAAGTCGCGGGCCGTTTCCCGGATGGCCTGCAATTCTTCACTCAGTTTAAAATCCATTTTTTCCTCCTTGGTCAGCAACCACAAAGCGGACCCGGGAGAGAATCCCCCCACGCGAGCGAAAAAACCCACGCTCTCCGCCAAGGGCCCGCGCCGATTCTATAAGTTTTTTTAACTGGGATTTTATTCGATGACCATCATGACCATGTCGGTTTCACAGGTCTGGCCGACGGATACCCGGATCTCCTTGATCACACCGGCGGCGGGGGCGACGATGGGCATTTCCATTTTCATGGCTTCCAGAACGGCAACTTCATCATCTTCATTGACCCGGTCTCCGACCTTTACTTTAATGTCCACGATCTTCCCCACCATGGGTGCTGTTACGTTCTGACTCATACATTGTCTCCTTTCCGTTGTCGTTTCATCATTTAACGCGAGAAGAAAACCCCGCAGGTTTCTTTACGCTGGTTAGCTTTGATCCCCCCCGCAGGCGATGGCAATAATGCAGGAGGGATGAAACTATCCACGTATAACCCATGAGAGCTATTTTGTCAACCTCAAAGAGGCACAAGCCCAAGGCGTAAGGGGCAAGGA
>CAZIDC010000297.1:0-4440 GCA_964537885.1 uncultured Syntrophaceae bacterium
TTTTTCTCATTCTAATTCATGGACCGGATAAAAGCAACGGTTCGTTTTATGCTGCGGTAACCCTTCAGCCACGGGTGGGTGGCCAAGGGATCCCATGGCCGGGAGGCCAGTCCAGTCCGCTTGGAACCATGAGGCGCTGATTTCTCCGTGGATGGGGCGGGGCTGACGCCTTCCGCCTCCTCCGGCGGAGGTTCAGTGAGGACACCATGAACAGAGATATCCCAGCCGATGCTTCCGGCGCGTACTGGACTGGCCTCCCGGCCAAAACAGAATCTTTAGCAGGGTTAGTTCCCCCGATATTCCTGTCATAGCCACTCGTGCCTGAATGGTTACAGGCTACTCCCCATTTTTCATTGGGACGCGAATGCGGAATGATTGGATGGCGCCCGGCGGGACTCGCAGCCTGGAGAGGAAAGGAGTTGCCAGGCCCGGCGGGGAAGGCGGGGCCTTTGACGGGAAAAGGGGGTGGTCTTTTTTAAGAAGGATAGGGGCCTTTAAACGGTTTCGTTTTTGGGCTCTTTCTGCCGGCCTCCGCCGGCGTTCGCCCCATCTTTCTTGGCCCGGGTAATGGCAACTTTCCCGGTACGAACGATTTCCTGGATGCCGAAAGGAAGGAGAAGCTCGATGATGGCCTGAATTTTTTTATCGTCCCCGGTGATTTCCAGAGTGTAGGACTTGGAAGAAACATCCACTACCTGCCCGCGAAAAATGTCCACGATGCGAAGAACTTCAGCCCGCGTGGAAGCTTCGGCATTGACCTTAATCAGGGCCATCTCCCGGTCAACATAATCTTGGCTGGTGAGGTCGAACACTTTGATCACGTTGACCAGCTTGTTCAGCTGTTTGATGATCTGTTCGATGATTTGATCGTTTCCCCGTGAAACCAGAGTCATCCGGGAGACTGATGGATCCAGAGTCTCGGCCACGTTCAGGCTCTCGATGTTGAATCCCCGACCGCTAAAAAGCCCGGAGACGCGGGAGAGAACTCCTGGTTCGTTATCCACTAAAACCGTGATGACGTGTCTCATGATATTCCTCAGACCAGCAACATTTCGGTAAGGGCCGCGCCCGCCGGAACCATGGGGTAGACGCATTCATTCGGGTCGACCGCAAAGTCCATGACCACCGGCCTGCGGATGGAAAGGGCCTCCCGGATGACCGGTTCCACTTCCTCGGGCCGGGTTGCTCGCAGGCCTACGGCTCCGTAAGCCTCGGCCAGCTTGACAAAGTCGGGAACCACATCGAAGACAGTCTGGGAATAGCGTTGATCGCAGAAGAGTTGCTGCCATTGCCGGACCATCCCCAGGCAGTGATTGTTTAAGATGGCTACTTTTACAGGCAGGTTGTATTGCACAGCCGTGGCCAGCTCCTGGATGTTCATCTGAATACTTCCGTCCCCGGCGATGTCGATCACGGTTTTGCCGGGAAAGGCCACCTGCGCGCCAAGGGCTGCCGGAAAACCGTAGCCCATCGTCCCGAGGCCGCCGGAAGTGATCAGCGTGCGCGGCTTGGTAAAGTTGAAAAACTGGGCGGTCCACATCTGGTTTTGACCCACTTCGGTGGTGATAATGACGTCGCCCCCGCAGACTTCATTGGTGATCTCGTTGATTTTCCTGATTACAAATTGGGGCTTGATGCCGGGGCCCGCCTTGTAGGTCAAAGGGGACATTTTTTCCCATTCGGCGATCTGGTTGAGCCAATCGGAGTGCATTTCGGCCCAATCCTGGGCCGGTTCTTCTTCGAAGAGTTTGAGCATGGACTTGAGAACGCTCTTGGCATCCCCCACGATGGGAATATCCACGGGGACATTTTTGGAGATGGAAGTGGGATCGATGTCGATATGAATCTTCAAAGAGCGGGGAGAAAAAGACTCCACTTTTCCCGTGACCCGGTCATCGAAGCGAGCGCCGATGGCAATGAGGAGATCGCAATTAGTAATGGCCATATTGGCGTGGAATGTGCCATGCATCCCCAGCATGCCCAGGGAGAGAGGATCGTTGCCCGGAAAACTTCCCAGTCCCATAAGAGTCGAGGTCACGGGAATGGAGTATTTCCTGGCCAGGGCGGTAACCTCTTTGGAGGCGTTGGCGAGGATCACGCCGCCTCCCAAATAAATGAGGGGCTTGTGGGCTTTGGCCATGTGTTTCACGGCCCGTTTGATCTGACCCGGATGGCCGTGGTAAGTTGGGTTGTAGCTGCGCATTTTGATTTTAGGAGGATAAATAAATTCAGTGCTGTCCGCCATCACATCCTTGGGCAGGTCGACGAGGATGGGTCCGGGCCTTCCCGTCCGGGCTAAATGGAAAGCCTGCTTGATCGTCTGGGCCAGGTCCTTTACATCTTTGACGAGGTAGTTATGTTTCGTGCAGGGACGGGTGATGCCGACAATGTCCGCTTCCTGGAAAGCATCGTTGCCGATGAGCATCGTGGGGACCTGGCCCGTAAAAACCACGAGGGGGACGGAATCCATATAGGCCGTGGCGATCCCGGTCACGGTATTCGTGGCGCCGGGACCGGACGTAACCAGACACACCCCGACCTTGCCAGAGGAACGGGAATACCCGTCTGCGGCGTGCACGGCCCCTTGCTCATGGCGCACGAGGATATGGCGCATTTCCTCGGAGTATTTCATCAGCATGTCATAAATAGTCAGGACAGCCCCCCCGGGGAACCCGAAGATCGTGTCCACCCCTTCCATTTTCATGGACTCAAAGAGAATTTCGGCTCCGTTTTTCTTCAACCCTTACCCCCGTGTTTCCTGAGAACGGTATTTGGCGAGAATGGCCTCGATTTGATCCCGGCCGGCGAGTTTCAGTTTCTGGATTTTCTTGCGATCGATTTCTTCCTCAGGAGTGAGGTACAAACGTCGGTTCATTTCCTCCAGTTTCCGTTCGAACTCTTGATGGTTATCCATGCAGCGCTTTAGCTCGGGGTCGCTGGAGATGTACTTCTGGAGCAGCTCCAGATCGCGATTTTCCATTCCTCCCCTCCTCTAAGACCATAAAAGGTAAATAAACGTTTAATATTAAATGCTATTTTAAAATGATTGATTTGTCAAGGTTCTGGCTCTCTTATTATTTGCTTTTTCTTCTTATCCCGGCTTAAATATAGACTCTAAATCCCTTGATGTCTTTTGCCAAAAGGAGGTTCCATGGAATACGTTAAAAGAGAAAAAGATCTGCAATGGACGGCCCACCCCTTTTTGCCAATCCAGATCAAGCCGCTCCTGACCCAGAAAGATGACCAGGCCGATGTGACCTGTTTCCTGGTTAGAATCCCCGCGGGGCAGGGCATCCCGGTCCATGTTCACGAAACCCAGGAGGACATCATTTTCCTCCTTGCCGGCCAAGGGAAGATGTGGATCGAAGGGGTCGGGGAATTTCCCATTGGACCGGGGACTTTCATCCGGGTCCCGAAAAATACGAGCCACAGAATTTATGACGTGACCGAAGAGATTCTAAACTACGACCTCTTTTCCCCCCCCCTGTTCTGAGCGGGGCCTCTTTTTTCAACACATGGTCAGCCCGCCCGAGACACTCAGGGTCTGGCCGGTGATGAAGGCTGCTTCGTCCGAGGCCAGGAAGGCGACCGCCCCGGCAATATCTTCGGGCTTGCCCAGCCGGCGGAAAGGAACGGCCTTAGTCATGGCTTCAATGATTTTGGCGCCCGTTTCTCCGCTGGTAATTTCGGCCAGCAGAGGGGTATCCGTGGCGCCCGGACAGACGCAGTTGACATTGATGGAGTAACGAGCCATCTCCCGGGCGAGGGTTTTGGTGAAAGCGATGATTCCCCCCTTGCAGGCGGAGTAAACCGCTTCTCCAGTACTCCCGACTCTTCCGGCATCGGAGCTGATGCTGACGATCTTGCCGCGCTTGCGCTCCATCATGAAATCAAGGACGGCACGGGTGCAGTAAATCGGCCCCTTAAGGTTGATGGCAATGATCTTATCCCAGAAATCGGGGGTGTTTTTGACAAAAGGCTCGATCTTATCCCAGCCGGCATTGTTGACCAGGATGTCGATCTGGCCGAACGCATTCAGGGTGGACTTGACCATCTCCTGCACCTGGGTCCGGTCGGTTATGTCCGTAAACAGGGGGAGGCCCTTTGCTCCGCCTTTTTCCAGGAGGGCGACAGTTTCCTTGGTTCCCTCTGCTTTGATATCGGCCACACCCACGCGGGCCCCCAGGGACCCGAATTTCAGCGCGATCCCCCGTCCAATTCCCCCGCCGGCTCCAGTTACGATTGCCACCTTATCCTTCAAGTCCATATTCTCCTCCTTTTCCTCTTCGGGGTTTTAAATTCTTTCTTTCATCATTTTAAACTTTTAGCATATTCAACCGACAGTTACAAACGTTTCTATTGGGGCCCGAAGAAGGGAAAAAAGGGGAGGCGAACTCCCCCGTTTAGTTGACAACCCGCTGGAGGGTAGCTTATGATTTT
>CAZIDC010000298.1:0-4403 GCA_964537885.1 uncultured Syntrophaceae bacterium
GCGACCCGCCAAGTAGGCGTTCAGATCGATAATGGATTCGCTGAAACGCTCCACCCGCTCTTTTAAAGCCGGGTCTTCACCCTGGAAGAGTATGGGGTAATGCTTCTTTAGGTGCGCGCCGCAGGAACCGCAGGCAACCACAATCTTTCCGGGATTGGCTTTCTCCAAGGCCTCCATATTGGCCAGCGCCAACTTTCTGGCCAGAGGAAAATCCCCGGCTCCGTAGGCCGGGAGACCGCAGCATTTCTGTCCCTCGGGGATCAGGACCGAAACCCCGGAGCGGTTGAGGACCCGGAGGGCAGCTTGCCCGATCTCCGGGTAGAGGTAATTCATGGAACAGCCCACGAAAAAGCCGACCCGGTCGCTTTCTTTGGCGGCCAGGGCTTCGCGGGGGAATTTATCCAGGAAAAAGTCTTTGGCCAATTCCGGCAGGACCCTCCGCGAGTCGATCTTGCCCACGGGAAAACGCAAGTGCAGCCCGCTCTCTTCGGGTATCCTTTGGAAAAAAAGACCCCGGAACAAGGAGCCGCTTTTTAAAGCAAAGGATAAAAGGCCGCGGGACCAGAGCAAAGCCCGCAAGAAAAGCCTCTTGGCGAAAGGGACTCCCTTCTTCTCCACGACTTTAGCGCGGGCGGCAGCGACGATTTCGTCGATGGAGAGATCTTTGGGGCAGTTTTCCGCGCAGGTTCCGCAAAGAAGGCATTGGGCGGCCAGTTCCTGCATGAAACCCGTGCGGTCCGCGCCGTCGCGGGGGTCGAAGAAATAGGGGGCCATCTGCATCATTAAATTCGGTCCCCGGTCGATCCCTTTTTCTTCTTGAATGATGGGGCAGACGGCGTTACAGGAGTAACAATCCACGCAGCGGGTGGCCTGTTTAAAGATTTCAAAGTCTTTGGGTTTTAACACCTCGGGCTGGGTCTGCTCCTGTATCCTTACCCGGTCTTTCTCCGGCCTTTGCAGGAAGGGTTGGTGTTCCAAAGTCCTCTCGCCAAAATCCGCCCGTTCGATCACTAAGTCCCGCACCACGGGGTAATTGGGCAACGGCTCGACAATCATTTCCTTCGGAGCCAGGGTCTGGCAGATGAGGGTGGGTTTGCCGTTGACATTCACCGCGCAAAGACCGCAACGGCCGTAGCGGCATCCATAGCTGAAGGCCAGGCTGCGGTCGATGTTTTCATAGACGTAAAAGATGGCGTCCAGAATGGTCATTCCTTTTTGAAAAGGAACCAGATGGGTTTCCCGACGGGGAGCCTGATCTTTTTCAGGGTCGAAACGAACGAGGGTCAGGCGGATGGAGTTGTCTTCTTCCATGAATCAATCCTCTGGTGGTTTCATTTCCGATAAATGGACCGGCCCGTCGCTGAGCTGCAGGCTTCCATTCTTCTCGCTGAGCCGCAGATGCTTCAGCCATTTGCGGTTATCCCATTTGGGGTAATCCTGGCGGAAATGGGCCCCCCGGCTTTCGGTCCGATGCAGGGCGGGCGTTGCTACTGCTTTGGCCACCTTCAAGAGGTTGGAAAGCTCCAGGGTTTCGAAAAACTCCCGGTTATACCGCCGGGAAGGATTCGCCAGGGTTATGCGGGGCAGATCTTCCTCCTCCATCCGCTTAAACTCGGCCAGCGCTTTCTTTAAACCTTCTTCGCTGCGGATGAGGCCGACGAAATCCCACATGAATTTATTCAGGGATTTTTTAACCTTCCTGGGCCCAAGGTTATCATTGTTCTTGCGGGCGAAAAGATTTTCGGTCCTCTTGCGCTCCTCTGCCCAATCGGCATCATTGATCTTCCGCAAGGAGGTCTGATTTTTGGCCTCCTGGCCGGCCGCGTCCCCGGCTCTCCCTCCCGAAACCATTATGTCGGCAAGGCTGTTCTGACTCAAGCGGTTCGCTCCCTGCACTCCCCCAGCCGCCTCGCCGGCTGCAAAGAGGGTGGGGATCGTGGACCGCCACTCTTCGTTGACGCCAATGCCGCCCATGGAGAAGTGGCAGGTCGGGGCCACCTCAACCATCTCTTTCTCCACGTCGATCCCGATCTTCAGATAAAAATCATTGAGCGCCGGAAGCTGTTTCTTGATAAAACCGGGGGGGTTGTAGGTCATGTCGCACAATACGCCCCCCCTAAGTGTTCCGTTTCCCTTCTGAATCTCCGAGTAGATGGCTCGGGCGATGATATCGCGGGTCGACATCTCCAGCCGGGGGTCGTAATATTTCATCAGCCGTTCCCCTTTGGCGTTGAGCAGCCTGGAGTAATAGAAGGTTCCCGCGAGCATTCCTTTGAGGGATTCGGGAAAAATCAAGCCCAGGGGATAGAATTGGACAAACTCCATATCCACCAATTCCGCGCCGGCCTCTAACGCCAGAACGTATCCGTCGCCGGTGACATCCGCCGGGTTCGTTGTGAAAGGATAAATGTTCCCGGCCCCGCCGGTGGCTAAAACGATGGTTTTGGCCCGAAAGCCGACCATCTCGGCGTTGAAGGGATTCACCCCCACCGCCCCGGCAACCCGACCCTCGTCCATGAGGAGGCGGAGGATCATGGTGTCTTCAACGATGGGAATCTTCCGGCGGAGAATCTCACCCCCCATGGCCCGGAGCATCTCCCTTCCGGGCCGGTCTTCTAAATAAACCGACCGGTGGTAGCTATGGCCTCCGTCGATCCGCAGCAAATATCGGTCCCCTTCATCGGTGCGCTCCCAGAAGGCGCCCAGCCGCTCTAATTCCAGGACGCGCTGGGGAGACTCCTCAACCAGGATGCGGACCAGGTTTTGTTCATTAAGATAGGAACCCCCTTTGATGGTGTCCTCGAAATGGACCTGTTGGCTATCCTGAGGTTCATGCCACGGGCCTACGGCAGTGGCCGCTCCCATAGCGCAGGTTGTCCCCCCGGTTCGCCCGAACTTGCCCTTGACCGTTAGGGTCACCTTGACCCCTTGGTTGTGGGCGTGAAGGGTGGACATAGCCCCGGCCCCGCCGCCGCCGATCACCAGGACATCGGTCTCCAAGAATTGCATCTCCCCCTTTTTCTCCTTCCTGCTTAACGTTTGGGTCGGAGGCGGCCCGGTTTGATTTCCTTGATCATCACATCCCGCAAGCGCTCCCATTTCTTGCCGAAGATGGATCTCATCTGGGGTTCAAACTGATTGACTAATTTCAACGAAATGATGTCATGGGTAATATAATCTTTGGCTAAACTGACCATCCCCCGGTTATGGGTCCAGGTGGCAAAGGCCTCCTCCTCGGGGCTGAAGTACCCTAAGAGAACAACCTTGTCATCGGCGGCCAACGCCAGCCTCCTCTCCCCCATCTCCTGCAAAAGGATATCCTCCAGGTTATGCTTGTAAACCACCCCGAAATCAATCGTATGGGAGCCGTAGAGGACGATGACCATCTTCACCCCCCGTTTGGCCGCGGCCTGGCAAACCTCCTCCACCTCCTCGAGTTCCTCCTTCCAAATGGACAGGTAAATCACTCCCCGGCTGATCTCGATAATCTCCCGGATCTTGTCCAGGATCTTGGCCCGCCCGCTGAGGTGCCAGATGTACTGGTTGAAAGCTTCGGGTTTCGAGCGGATCTCCCCCAATCGTTTCTTCAACATTTCCAGCGTACGGTTGTAATCCTTCTGAAACCGCTCCAGGATTCTGGCCGGGTCGATGGCCACATAGCGGGGGGCATGGTCGGATTTGATGATGCTGATGAATCCCTTCGCCAAGAGCTTGCTCAGAGAATCATAAATCTTGGAAGGGGGGACCCCCGCCTGCCTGCTCAGTTCGTACCCGGTGATCCCGCTTTTTTGCAGGAGGCAGAGGTAAGCCCTGGATTCGTTCAGGGAAAGACCTAATTGTTTGAGGGAATGAATCAAAAACTCCAAGGTATTAACTCCCTGGGTTGTGAATAATAACCATTCTGATAACATACCCGCCAAAACCTGTCAACTATTTTTTATCTATGGCTGGCAATCCCGCTGGGAGGGCGGCAGGGGAAGAATGGAAGAAGAGTCAAACCCCTCAATACCCTGAATCCCATTCAGCCGCTGTGGAGAAAAGTGATGACCACGAATATTCCGATGGCCAGGAGAGCAATCGTCAGCATCATATCAAGTAACAAGGAAGGTTGATACCGATCTTCATCAATCAGTTTTTCAACTTTTTTATATCGAATAAAAGCCAGCAATCCCATCACGGCTCCAAGGCCAACAAGAAAAATGCCAAAGATTGACGAAAATCCACGCCCTTCAGGAAGCGATTCAACCGCGGCGCCCATAGGACTTGTTTTGGACAAGAAATAGGCCATTTGTTTTACAAACAGGGCAAACTTTTCCACAACAAAACCAAAGGCCATAATCCCAATGCTGGTCCTTATCCAGGCCAGGAATGTCCTCTCGTTGGCCATGTGGACCCGGCGGTTT
>CAZIDC010000299.1:0-4356 GCA_964537885.1 uncultured Syntrophaceae bacterium
ATCGCAGATTTCTTGCAGGGTGGCATATTCTTTTACACTCGCAAGAATGGGGTCCATTAAATTTTCGGATCCTTGGGCTGCTTTCCGCAAGTCAGCCAGGGAGGACCGTACCCGGGGATTGTTGCGGTTGCGCCGGACCTCCTGGATTCTGGCCACCTGGCGGCGCTCCACCTCGGGGTTAATCTTTAAATATTCTATGGGCTGCGCTTCCTCCGCTTGGTATTTATTCACTCCTACGACGCTCCTTTCTTTTTTCTCCAGATCCTTCTGATAGGCATAGGCCGCGTTGGCAATCTCCTGCTGGGGATACCCCAGTTCGATGGCCCGGATGATTCCCCCCAGTTCATCAATTTTCTTGATATACTTCAACGCTTCCTCTTCCATCTTGTTGGTTAAGCTTTCGATAAAATAGGATCCGGCCAAGGGATCTATGGTATGAGCTACCCCCGTCTCTTCGGCGATGATCTGCTGGGTTCGCAACGCGAGAGTTGCAGCTTTCTCCGTGGGAACGGCATACACTTCATCCAAGGAGTTGGTATGCAGGGACTGCGTTCCCCCCAGCACTGCCGCCAGAGCCTCGAAGGCCGTGCGCACGACATTGTTGTAGGGTTGTTGGGCGGTCAAAGAACAACCCGCAGTTTGGGTGTGAAAACGCAGCATCCAGGATTTCGGGTTTCGGGCTTGGAAGCGGTCGCGCATGATCTTGGCCCAAAGCCTGCGGGCGGCCCGGAATTTGGCAATCTCCTCAAAAAAGTCGATGTGGGAATTGAAGAAAAAAGAAAACCGCGGAGAAAAATCATCCACCATCAGCCCCCGCTCCAGACAGGCCTGAACATAGCCGATTCCATCAGCCAGGGTAAACGCCAATTCCTGCACCGCCGTCGAACCCGCTTCCCGAATATGGTAACCGCTGATACTGATGGTATTCCAGCGGGGAACTTCCTTCGTGCAGTATTCCACGGTGTCAACGATGAGGCGCAGGGATGGACGGGGGGGAAGCATAAAGGTTTTCTGGGCGATAAACTCCTTGAACATGTCATTCTGAATGGTTCCCCCGATTTCTTTCTTGCTTACCCCCTGTTTTTCAGCGACGGCGATGTACATTGCCAGAAGGATGGCCGCCGGCGGGTTGATGGTCATGGAGGTGGTTACTTGATCGAGAGGAATGCCGTCAAAGAGGATTTCCATATCCTTCAGGGTGTCGATGGCCACCCCGCACTGCCCGACTTCCCCCTGCGCCCGGGGGCTGTCTGAATCATACCCCATCAGAGTTGGATAGTGGAACGCGACCGATAGACCCGTTTGCCCCTGCGAGAGAAGGTATTTATACCGGCGGTTGGTGTCTTCAGCACTCCCAAAGCCTGAAAACATACGCATGGTCCAGAGGCGCCCGCGGTACATGGAAGCCTGCACTCCCCGCGTATAAGGATATTGGCCGGGAAACCCGATATCCGTCAAATAGTCTAACTGGCCAACCTCTTCCGGGGTATAAAGGGCTCCGATTTCCATATCCGAAACGGTGGAAAAACGGTCCAGCCGTTCCGGGTTTTGTTTCAGGAAACGCTGGAGACAATTTTTTCTCCAGTCTTCTTTTTCATCCGCTATCCTATGTAGTTCATCCCGATCCATCGGTCCCTCCGTTTGACCCCCTTCCCCGGCTTACGAACAAGCGACTCCCCTTTCCTTTTATGAGCCCTTCTGGATTGCGGAAAGGGTATTCCCCTGAATGATCAAAAATTCAGCCGCTTTCTCCTGAACCTCCCGCCGAACGGCGCAGCCGGTCGAACAACCATTGATAATTAGCAATAGATCCGTTTCTTCTTGGGCCGATACCCAGGAAACTTCGCTGGCGAGTTCCCGGCGAATGATCTGGGCCAGCGCTCCTCGATCCAAGTCGGGATTACAACCGCCGCAGAATTTAACCGCCAGAACGGGAATACTTTTTTTCTTCCAGGCCCGAATCCGAACCGTCACTTCCCGGGCCAGTTTTTCCTCTATGCTCACCGGGCCGTTCACTTAGCGTATTCGTAAAACCCTTTTCCGGATTTTCGCCCTAAATGCCCGGCTCGGACCATTTTCCTCAGGAGGGGACACGGGCGGTATTTAGAATCTCCCAGTTCTTGGTAGAGGGTTTCCTGTACGCTCAAAAGAGTATCCAGACCCACTAAATCCGCCAGAGCCAGCGGTCCGAGGGGATGATTCGCTCCCAGCGTCATCCCCTTATCAATGTCCTCAGCCGAGGCAATCCCCTCCTGCAATACAAAAATGGCTTCGTTAATCATCGGCACCAGAATGCGGTTTACAGCAAAGCCCGGGGCTTCATTCACGGTAATCGGGGTCTTGCCCATCTTTTCGGCCAGGGCCTTGATAACCCGGAAAGTCTCTTCGGAAGTCGCCTGCCCTTTGATGATCTCCACCAGCTTCATCATCGGGACGGGGTTGAAAAAGTGCATTCCGATGACCTTCTCCGGCCGCTTGGTAACGGAAGCGATTTCCGTAATGGATAATCCCGAAGTGTTCGAGGCTAAAAGGGTCGCCGGGGTGCATAACCGATCCAATTCCCGGTAGACTTGCTTTTTCAAATCCATTTTTTCGACAACGGCCTCGATGACCACCTTGGCGTCTTGGACGGCGGCCGCAAGATCCACGACGCCCCTGATCCTATGAAGAACCCCTTCGGCCTGCGCCTGAGTCATTTTCCCTTTGCCGACGGCTCTCTCGTAATTCTTTTTAATGGTCGTCAACCCGGTTTGAACGAAGCGGTCCTCAATATCCCGCATGACCACTTCATAACCCGCCTCGGCCGCTACCTGGGCAATCCCTGAACCCATCAGCCCCGCCCCTAAAACCGCAATCTTTTCAATTTCCATTTTTTCTCCTTTCCCAAAAATGAAAGCAAAGCGCAGAGCGCATATTTCCGCTATGACCTTAGCTCTTTGCGCCCTGCGAAGGAAATAATTATTTTCCCTTGAAATTCGCCGGTCTCTTTTCCAGAAACGCCTTGGCCCCCTCATCTTTATCTTCCGTTCCGAAGCAAACTCCCTGGCACTGGGCTTCCAGGTCCAGCCCCTTACGCAAAGACATCCCCAGGCCTTCATTGATGGCTTTTTTGGCCATTTTAACGGCCACCGGCCCTTTGCTCATTATTTTTTTAAGGAGTTTTTTGGCTTCGGCGACGGCCTGTCCCTTGGGGGCGATCCTTTGAACCAGGCCGATCCGCAAGGCTTCTTGGGCGTTCAGGCGCTCATCGGCAAAGATGATTTCTTTGGCCTTGCCCGGCCCGATCAATCGTGGTAGACGCTGCGTCCCTCCATAGCCCGGGATGATGCCCAAGGATATTTCGGGTTGGCCGAAAATGGCATTCTCCGCCGCAATGCGGATATCGCAACACATCGCCAGTTCATTGCCCCCCCCCAGGGCAAATCCGTTAATGGCCGCGATTACCGGGCGGTCGAAGGATTCGATTTTATCAAAAATTCTCTGGCCGCGTCCCATGAACGAGGGAGCCGTATCCCCTGTGACTTGGTTGAATTCGGAGATGTCCGCACCGGCCACGAAGGATTTCTCCCCCCCTCCGGTAATGATGATTCCTTTTACTGCTTCGTTTTTCGCCAGGTCATCAAAGATCTGGTCCAACTGGGTGAGCGTCGGTCCATTCAGGGCATTCAAAGCTGGTTGATTGTCAATCGTGACGATGGCGATCCCTTCTTCGATCTGACAAAAAACAAATTTTTTTTCCATAAAACCTCCTTGGGTGATCCATGAAGCCGTGGCTTCCCCTAAGCCTCGTTCCCTTCCTTTCGCCTTCAAATTGTGGCCGATTCTGTAGATTTTTTTGATCTTTACAAGGATGGATGTGGATTGTCAAGATTTTTCATTCTCGCCGTTTCCGCACATTTTAAAATTATGGGTTAATTTGATGACCAGGAAAACGAAAGGGGTTAAGCAATCTGCCTAACCCCTATGGATGCCGCTCTGCGCGGCCTTTTTTGGTCGGGGCGACTGGATTTGAACCAGCGACCACCTGAACCCCATTCAGGTACGCTACCAGACTGCGCTACGCCCCGGATTCTCTATAATCTTTCATAGCACTTTTGAACCCCGCTGTCAACCTTCCATCAACTCAGAAGGCCACGAAGATCTTCCAATTCCTTTTTCACCCGCAAGATGGCGTCTTGATACTTTCGTTCGGGGAGTTCGAGCTTTAATTGCTTTTCGCGTTGGGATTTTATCTTGGGCAGTCTCCTTTTGGCCCCGGCAATCGTAAACTTTTCTTCATAAAGAAGTTTTTTTATCTCCAGGATCAACTCGAGGTCTTTTTTCCGGTATAAACGCTGTTGGGAGTTGGTGCGCGCC
>CAZIDC010000300.1:0-4346 GCA_964537885.1 uncultured Syntrophaceae bacterium
ACTGGACTGGCCTCCCGGCCATGGGCGCCCTTGGCCTTTACGCCGAACCTTTCCTTCTCCGACCTTGGCCACCTATCCGTGGCTGAAGGGTTACTCATGAAAAGGAATTTCCATTATAATTGATTTATGATAAGAATAAAGTCATGCACCCTTTCACCCACCTCCTACTCGGCTGGACCGTAGCGAATGCCAGTCCTCTTGAACGGAGAGACCGGGCCCTGGTGACTCTTGCCGGGGTAATCCCGGACGTGGACGGTGTGGGCGCTATTCCCGAACAAATCACCCTCCATAGCGACCGGCTCCTTTCCTGGTACAGCGAGTATCACCACATACTGGCGCATAACGTAGGTTTTGCCGTCTTGACGCTTATTTTTTCGGCTATTTTTGCCCGGCGACGCTGGACAACTGCGAGCCTCGCGATGGCCAGTTTTCACCTGCATCTTCTCGGCGACCTTGCCGGTTCACGGGGCCAGGATGGCTATCAATGGCCGATTCCCTATCTGCTCCCCTTCTCCGACGGGTGGCGGGCAACCTGGGAAGGGCAATGGCAATTGAATGCCTGGCCCAACTTCGTCATAACGCTTATTCTGCTGATCTTTAGTTTTTATCTGGCCTGGAAGCGCGGCTATTCGCCCGTTGAGCTCATATCCCCTTCAGCAGATCAAATTTTCATCAGGACCCTGCGCAATCGTTTGGGTAACCCAAGAAAGGAAAATATATTATGACTCGTTTGCCAAATCTATTTTCGCCGATCAAGATCCGGACGATGGAACTTGCCAACCGGGCCGTCCTCCCGCCCATGGGAACGAACCTGGGGAACCCAGACGGTACGGTAAGCGAAGCCAACCTGGCCTATTGGCAGCGGATGGCCAGGGGAGGGGCTGGTTTGATCATCACCGAAATTTCGGCGGTCCATCCCGATGGGTCTTCCATCAATAGTGAACTGGGGGCTTATAACGATCGCTTTATCCCCGGTTTGAAAAAGCTTGCCGATGTGGCCCACGCTGCTGGCGCCAAGATCGCTCTCCAGCTCCACCACGCCGGGCGGGAGAGTTTTTCCCTCCTTAAAGCAGGAAAAGCCATCGCCCCCTCCCCCATTCGTTCGCTGGTATTCGGCCTTACCCCCAGAGAGATGACCCTTGACGAAATTCAAGAGATTATCGCGTCCTTCGGCGCTGCTGCCGCCCGGGCAAGGGAGGCCGGCTTCGATGCCGTCGAGGTTCACGGGGCTCATGGATATCTTTTAACTCAGTTTTTATCCGCCCTTTCCAACCATCGCCAGGATGAATACGGGGGGAGCCTAACCAACCGCAGCCGGTTTATGCTGGAGGTGCTGCGGGAAGTCCGCAGGTGCGTGGGGAAAGACTTCCCGATTTCTCTCCGTCTGTCCGCGGAAGAATTTATCAAGGAAGGCTATACGGTGGAAGATATTCAGCCCATTCTGCCGGAACTGGTCAGAGCCGGAGCCGACCTTCTTCACGCTTCCATCGGCACCCACGGAAGTCCGGGCGGGATCACCAGCGCCCCGATAGAATATCAACCGGGGTTCAATGTCTGGCGGGCCAAAAAGATAAAAGAAGTATTGGACGTACCGGTAATTGCCGTCGGGCGGTTTACGGACCCAATCCTGGCCGATGAAGTCATCGGCCGCCAGGAGGCCGACCTCATAGCTTTCGGCCGCCAGTTTTTGACCGATCCCGATTTCTTGGTCAAGGCAAGGGACAACCGCCCGGAAGACATCCGCATATGCCTGGCCTGCAACCAGGGTTGCATCGAACGTTTGATCCTGGGGGAGGGGAATATCCGCTGCGCCATCAACCCTGAGACAGGACTGGAAACAATTTATCCTCGGAGGCCAGCTGCGGTAACCCGAAAGGTGTGGGTTGCCGGAGCGGGCCCCGGCGGGCTGACGGCAGCCTATGAGGCGGCCAGACTGGGGCACAAAGTTACCCTGTTCGAAAAAGATGCTGAAACGGGTGGCCAGTTGCGTTTTGCCTGCAGATCCCCCTTTAAAGGCCTATATGGAGAATGGGGCGTCTGGCTGACTTCCCAGGTTAAAAAGATGGGGGTTCAGCTTCTTACGGGCACGGAGGTAACGGACCGGATGATCGGAGACGGCAAGCCGGATGCAGTAATCCTGGCAACCGGGGGAGAAAAAATTATGCCCGTCATCGAAGGGATTGACCTTCCAGTGGTTTGTGACGCCTGGCAGATTCTTAGCGGGGAGGTAACCCCCAAAGACCATGTCGTCGTGATCGGCGGAGGGCTGATCGGCATGGAAACAGCGGACTTTTTGTGCCAAAAGGGCTTGCGGGTCTCCCTGGTCGAAGCCCTGAAACGCTCGCCGGTTCTCAAGATCACCTCCCATGGCTACATGCTGCATACCCGCCTCCGGGAAGGCCAATGTAAACTTCTTTTCAACACTGTGGTCAAGAGAATCAAAGAGGATTCCGTAATCCTCCTCACCGAGGGCGAAGAATTTACCCTGTCGCCGGTGGACAAGGTAATCATCGCCGTTGGCCTGAAACCCCGAGACGATCTTAAAGAGACATTAAAGGCCAGAGGAATTCGTCACTTCGTGATCGGGGACGCGCTGAATCCCCGCCGGATTCTTGAAGCAACCGAAGAAGGAGCCAGGGCCGCCTGGAATCTTTAAGGGGAATAGAATTCCGTATTTTCCCCATGATAAAAATTTCTTATTAGTCTCTTATCAATGAAATTTTGCGCAAATTGGCAAGAAAGTTCTTCGGTTAAAGGGCTTGAAGGAAATCCTAAACTCCAAGCACGAAATTCTAAACAATCACGAAAGTTTCAAAATCCCAATGTTTCAAACCAGACCTTTTTGAATTTGTAGTTTTGAATTTGGGATTTGTTTCGGATTTCGATATTCGGATTTCGGATTTTTCATTGCCCTTTTTGGGTTCCGGCTATGCCGGGTTAGGTTGTATCAAATGACTTTTTCTGTCCTCAACTCCTCCATCTCCTCCTTGGAGAGGCCCAAAAGCCCGCGGTAGATCTCGTCATTATTGTACCCCAGAAGCGGCGCTGGTGATATGTCTTCCGCCGGCCGCAGAGAAAAGCGGATGGGGAATCCGGCAGTCTTTACCCCGGTCTTAGGGTTCAAGGGATGGACCAGCTCCTGAATCATTCCCCGGGCCTTCAGCTGCGGATCTTCCAGCACCTCCTTCACCTCCAGGATCGGATCGCAGGGAATTTTTCTATTCCTCAGGGTCCGTAAAGCCTCTTCCGTACTCCTGTTTCGGCTCCATTCCGCTACGACCGCCTCCACTTCCTCCATGTGGTCCACCCGGTCTTCAGGATTTTCGAATCGGGCGTCCTTTAGACAATCTTCCCGTTCAATCGCCTCCAGGAACACCTTCCATTGCTCATTCGCGAAGACGCAGATGGCTATGTTGCCGTCTTTCGTCGGGAAGACGCTCCAGGGTGTCACGCGCGGGTTCCGGTTGCCCTGCCTCGTAGGAGCCCCCCGAGAGACAAGGATGTCCAGGGATTCGTCCATGACCAAGGAAAAGCAGCAGTCTTGCATGGAGATGTCGATTCTCTCTCCTTGCCCGGTTCTTTCCCGGGAGGCGAGCGCAGCCAAGATTCCCACAAGACCGTACAGGGCCGGAACCTGATCGCCAACCCAGGGGCCGCAGCGGAGAGGCGGTCCGTCCGGATACCCCGTCACCGCCATCATCCCGCTCGTCGCCTGGATGGTGAGGTCAAAGGCCGTCCGGTTCCGATAAGGGCCGCTTTGCCCGTATCCGGAGATGGAACAGAAAATGATCCGGGGATTGATTGCTTTGAGAACCTCATAATCCAGGCCGAAGCTCTCCATTGTGCCCGGGGCGAAATTTTCCACGACCACATCGCCTTTGGCCACCAGTAGGCTGAAGATCTCGACGCCTCGCTTATCTTTCAAATTTAGGGTGACGCTTTTCTTTCCCCGGTTTCGCTTCAGGTGGATGAGAGAGATGTCTTCCGGCCTTCTCCCTTCGAATCCAAGCCCTCGGGGGCCGGCAAAGGGAGAGGTGATTCGCGTTGGGTCCCCAACGCCGGGCCGCTCAACCTTGATGACCTCCGCCCCCAGGGCAGCCAAATGCATGCTGAGAAACGGACCTGCCAGGTAGGCCGTCAAATCAATCACCCGCACACCTTCCAAATGTTTTTTCAACGCTTCCAATGGATCACCGCCTTAAGGAGAAAAGTTTTTTTACCAGAAATAGCTAACATGCTATAACCCCGCCTGTCAAGAAAAGACGTTCACTTTGCGATAGTAGTTTAAAATGGATCATCTCCAATTTAGTTGGTCGATCACACCCATCTTCTCGTTGCCCGGGCAA
>CAZIDC010000301.1:0-4342 GCA_964537885.1 uncultured Syntrophaceae bacterium
GTTTCCTTCAATTTTGGCGGTCCCAAGATGCCCATGCTCCCCTTGATTTGCCCCATGCCCCCTGATATAATCCCCACAAAGACAGCCGCTGCATAAAATAGAATGTTGGATGCTGAAGAAACAAAGAGGAACACCATGGAGATTCAGATGCTGACGAAGTTTTTCATGTGGTGTACGATTTTAAACACTGGCCTATTGGTCCTTTCATTCCTGACCTGGGTGTTTGCCGCTGACTTTGTGTACAGAATGCATGGCAAATGGTTTCCTATGCCGCGGGAGACGTTCAACGCGGTGTTCTACTCCTTCGTCGGTATGTATAAGATAATCGTTTTTGCCTTCAACGTAGTACCATGGGCAGTCCTGGCGATTATCGGATAAGAGGAAACATCCAACCAGGCGCTGCTGGGTACGTTGTTACCGCGCCGCCTCAGAGCGCTGACGTTATGCCAGAAGAGAAGAAATAAGAAATGCGATCAGGTGATGCCCAGAGACAATGGTTTCCAGAAATGATAGAAATGCTCCGGCAAAAGTGGGATCCGGGACATCTTGTCGCTGACGGTAGAGAAGCTGGATCAGCGTTATCCCATTTATATCGGGAGCCGCTTTGAAGTGGAAAAAGCAAAAGAATACTTGGCAAAAAATAGGAGGTTGAGCTATGCCATATGAATCGATAGATCAGTTGAAGAAGGCTATAGACGGCGTATTGGAGATCAAGGGGAACAACGTTGTTGTATTGGATGAAGCCAAGCTCAAAAGCTCATTAATCGATGCTTTAATCTATACCGGCGTATTTAGTGCCGACCAGGCTGTCAAGGATATGGCCCGTTGGCTGATTCGTCGGGCCGGTGCCGCCCTGGGCATCCTGTCGGCCTCCATCCAGACGTTGTATGAAGCCATGGGCCGTAAGGAAGTGACAGGCTTTACGGTTCCCGCCATCAACATCCGGGCTTTGACCTACGCCTGCGCCCAGGCCGTACTCCGGGCCGCCATGAAAGGAAAGGTTGGGCCGGTGATATTTGAGATCGCCCGGTCAGAGATCGATTACACAGCCCAGCGTCCCCCCGAGTACATCGCCTGCGTCACTGCAGCGGCCATTAAGTGCGGCTACCGAGGTCCTCTGTTCATCCAGGGAGACCATTTCCAGGTCAATGCGAAGAAGTATGTGGCTGATTCCTCAAAAGAGGTCAAGGCCGTAAAGGACTTAATCTTGGAGGCCCTGGAGAGCGGCTTTTACAACATCGACATCGACACCTCCACTCTCGTCGATTTATCCAAACCCACCGTCAAGGAGCAGCAGTATCTCAATTCCAGCCTGGCCGCCGAGATGACGGCCATGATCCGCGATTTGGAGCCCGCCGGCATTACCGTATCCGTCGGCGGGGAGATCGGCGAGGTGGGCGGGAAGAACAGCACTCCCGAAGAGTTGCAGGCCTATATGGAGGGTTACCTGGAAGAACTTGGCAAGGCCGGCAAGAACTTAAAAGGCATCAGCAAGATCAGCATCCAGACCGGCACGACCCACGGCGGCGTTCCCATGCCCGACGGCACCATTGCCAACGTGAAGCTTGATTTTGCCACACTGGAGAAGCTCTCCGAGGAAGCGAGGGTCAAATACGGCCTGGCCGGTGCGGTTCAGCACGGGGCCTCGACCCTGCCCGATGAGGCCTTCAATCATTTTCCGGCGACCAAAACCGCCGAGGTTCATTTAGCCACAGGATTCCAGAACATCATTTACGACAGCAAAGCGTTCCCTGCCGATCTCCGGGATAAGATTTATCAGTACATTAAGAAGGATCTGGCCTCGGACTGGGGCAAAAACGATACGGAGGAACAGTTCATTTACAAGACCCGCAAGAAGGCTCTGGGGCCATTCAAAAAAGACCTCTGGGATCTTCCTAAACCTGTCTTGGAGGCCTTGGGAAAGGAACTGGAAAAACAGTTCGCCTTCCTCTTTGGGAAACTCAACGTCAACAAGACACAAGACGTCTGCGCAAAATATATGAAAGCGGTGGATGTGGCGATTAAGGAACCGGGAGCAAAGTTCAAGAAAGAGACAGATGCTTTATAGCGACAGGTGACGAGTAGAACCCTTTGAAACCCGGTCTCCAGATTGTTCAGCCCCTGGATTCCGGCTTTCGCCGGAATGACGATTTGGCAACTTAATCATTTCATTACGACATCAACTTGTTACCTGTCACCCGGTACTATTTGCGAGTCTCTCGCCCCTGTCATAAGGCAGGCTACCGGATTTTCGTCCCTGTTTCCGGCGTCCGGTCGAATCCCAGCAGGGTAAGACCTCCTCTGCTACTTTTATACAGCCGATACTGTGTTCCAATGTGGGGATAATTTAGGGATTCTAAACGGCTACACGACCGGAGGAGTGCCCATAAAAGGGAGCGATTCTGTTAATATCGTTCCATGTAAATAGGCGTCAGGGTTAATTGGGAAAATAAAAATATATTTGTCAAAAAGCAAGGCAGGGTCTGAAATGGCTCTGTCTTTTTCATTTTCGGTTAGCTTCGTGTTCTGCTATCCATCTTCAGTTTTTAAAAGTCCAAAAATTATTGAGATTATTTCCACATATGCAATAATGTGGGCAAATTCCTGAGTTGTGATGGTGGCACGCCATCTTCAAGTATCGGCAATGACTTCTTCCTGAAACCCCCATGCCGACACGTCGGCACAAATAAGCATGAAGATCTATTTTCGGGGGAAAGTGCCTCACAAATCTAAGGCTGCCTTCCGTATTTCATCTTGGCATACAGCATAGCCAGAACAAGGGTCAGGTTCACCGCATTGGAGACAATGACAGAGAGCAATTCCTTTAAAATGCCATAAACCAGCCAGCACACGCCACCCATCAGAAAGAGAAGATTGAAGGGCAAGCTTATCTCGCGAGCACTCTTCAGTCTGTAGAGACGCCAGACCTGCGGAATGAACGCCACAGTTATGAGTGCCCCTCCAGCAAATCCCACCATTTCTTCCCAAGACAACCTGAGCCTCCAGTCTTGTTGCTTGCACTCTTTGGTCTGAGGCCAGCAATATCCACTCAGCCCGACATATGGCCAACTATACTACCGCCCAATGGGCATCGCCGTGAAACAGGAATCCGCCGATTGATAAAAACTCGCTTTTGGGCGGTTTGAATATACAAAATAGGCAATTGTGTGTCAAGTAATGTGGTTATTTTTGAATGAGTGTTAACTGCTATATATCCATCATTTCTTGCGCCTTAAAAATAGATACGATATGGCCTCCATATATTGAATCGGGAAGCATGTCTTCTTTCGGTAATCTTCAATCCCTAAAGCATCCCTTGACTCAATAAAAGTTAAAATTGATGGTCTCGTAAAAAGTCGTCACTCCGGTGAAAACCGTCCGCCTCAGGCTGACAGAGAACTTATAACTATTTGAAAGGACTGGATTCCGGCGCCTGCCCCGGACCCGATCCGGGGTTCGCCGGAATGACAGAAAAACGCATTTTCGGACTTTTTACGAGATCATCAAATAGTGGGTTAACAGAAGTTGGCGGAAGTGCATGGGAATCGAACCCACCTGCCGCCTTGCTCAGACGGCACACCGGATTTGAAGTCCGGGAGGGCCACCAGTGCCCTATCCACTTCCGCATAAAATCAGTATAACCAAACGCGCAGGGCCTGTCGAGGGGGAAAACGCGGCTTTTATTTGCACCCCCGTCCTCTTCTCTGGTAGAATGTTTTGATGGAAAAATCCTGGAAAGAAGTGCGCGTTGAGATTCATCCCTTCCTGGCGGAGGCTGCCTCCAATTTTCTGATCGAGCAGGGTTCGCCCGGGATCGTTCAGGAGGAAGTCAAAGGATCTTCCGGGCGAAAACGGGAGCGTCTTACCGCCTATTTCGCCGCCGGACGATCATTCAACGCGAAAAAGAAAAAAATTGCGATTTACCTCCGTTCCCTTTCCCAATCCCGCCGCACCTCCTTCGCTTTGACCCAGCGGACAATCCGGGAAGAGAAATGGGCCCAGAATTGGCAGGAGAATTTTAAACCCGTTGAAATACCCCCCCGGTTGGTCATTAAACCACCCTGGGAAAAGTGGCCGGAGAAAAAGGATCAGATCATAATCGAGATCGACCCCGGAATGGCCTTCGGTACGGGAACTCACCCCAGCACGCAGATGTGTTTGCGAGTTCTTCAGGACCTTATTCCTTCTCGCCTTTATCCACCAACTATCCTGGATGTGGGGACCGGCTCGGGGATTCTGGCCATCGCTTCCCGAAAACTGGGAGCTAAGAAGGTTGTGGCCATCGACATTGACCGGGTGGCCATAGCCTGCGCCCGGAAAAACGCCGCGGCCAACCGGGTAG
>CAZIDC010000302.1:0-2101 GCA_964537885.1 uncultured Syntrophaceae bacterium
CGCGCCCTTCGGGCTCGCAATGACTTGTAACAATATTTATTGCGTTTGTATTAGTCAGTCCATAATAGTATAGAAACCGGAGATAAAATCCCTCCTGCCCTCCCTTTAAAAAGGGAGGAATTCCCCTCTTTGGAAAAGAGGGCTAAGGGGAGATTTTGGGAAAATAGGTCTGCTCAATTATGGACTCACTAGTAGTTGGAAGTTTATTAAATTGGGACCGGAAAGTCAAGGGTTCCGAATCCATTCCTTTTGGTTTAAAGGATGGGAATCTCCGGAAGGCCCCTTCGGGCGCCGTTATTTCTTGATTCGCTCTATTCGGGTCGGACCCAGTTATTGCTTTACGAAAATCTTTTTCTTCTTTATGATAAGTAAAGGGAAGAAGTACGGGAGCTTTTATAACCCAGCTTTATGAATCATTCCCATTCCAACTCCGAAAAAAAGGCCCATCGGGCAACAAATCGTTTAGCTCTCGCCTTAGTTTTGACGCTGGCCTTTGTGGTCGTAGAGGCGCTGGCCGGAGTTTACGCCAACAGCCTCGCCCTTTTAACGGACGCGGTCCACAATTTGACCGACGTGATCGCCCTGGCGTTGAGCTGGTATGCGCTGCGTTTGACCGCCCGGCCCGCCCACGCCGGGAAAACGTTCGGGTACCATCGTTCGGGCATTCTGGTCGCCCTGGTCAATTCCACTACCCTCGCCCTCATTTCCTTGTGGATTTTCTATGAAGCCTACCAGCGCCTGCTCGCCCCGCCCGCCGTTGATGAAAACATCCTGGTGGCCGTCGCCGCCGTCGCTTTTTTCATCAATTCCGGAACGGCCTGGATGGTCCATCGCGGCAGTGAACAGGACCTCAACTTGCGCAGTTCTTTTATCCACCTGGCCGGCGACGCCCTTTCCACCCTCAGCGCCGTTCTTGCGGGTTTGGTCATCAAGTTTACCGGGTGGCAAATCCTCGACCCCATCGTCAGCCTGCTCATTGGCCTGCTGATTCTATGGAATGCCTGGGGGATCATGCGGGAAACCGTGGAAATCCTGCTCGAAAGCACCCCGCGCGACCTGGACATGAACTTTCTGGTGCAAGATCTTTTAAACGTAGAGGGGGTGCGCGAGGTTCATGACCTTCACGTCTGGTCCATCACCCAGTCCACGCGCGCTCTTTCGGCTCACGTGCTGACCGACGACATGCCCATGAATCAGTGCGGGAAGATTCAGCGGGAGATCAGCGGGGTTCTGTTGCGGAAGTACGGCATCGCCCATGCCACGTTGCAGTTAGAGTGCGAGAAGTGCGAAGGGGCTTTGCTTTATTGTGATTTGAACGCGGAAAATACTCACGACCCCTGATCATTCCCTGGGGGGTAGGGGTAACCTTTGGCGCAGGCGAATCTGCTCCTTAAGCCAGTCTGTCCAGCGGTCAAGGCCTTCCCCTGTGCGGCAGGAGATGCGGAAGAGGATGAGGCCGGGGTTGATCTTCAAGGCCCTCTCTTCCATCAGGTCGGGGTTGCAATCGCAGAACGGCAGAAGATCAATCTTATTTACCAAAAGCACCCGGGACTCGTGGAACATCAGCGGATATTTCAAAGGCTTATCATCCCCTTCGGCGACGCTCAGGATCATAGTCTTGAAATCCTCCCCCAGGTTGAATTCCGCCGGGCAGACTAAGTTGCCCACGTTTTCGATGAACAAAAGGTCCAAGTTGGCAATGTCCAGGCCTTTCAAGGCTGCTTGAATCATATTGCTGTCTAAATGGCAGGCTCCGCCGGTGTTGATCTGGACCACGGGAGCTCCCGTCTGGCTGATCCGCTCGGCATCGTAGGTGGATTGGATGTCCCCCTCAACGACTCCCACCCGAAATTCATCTTTTAGCGCCCGGATGGTCCGCTCTAACAGGGAAGTCTTGCCCGCTCCCGGAGAGCTCATCAAATTAATGACCAAAACCCGCTCAGCAGAGAACCGCTGGCGGTTTTCTTCGGCCAGGCGCTGGTTGGCCTCCAAAATGTTTTTTACCACAGAAATTTTCACAAAGTCCCCCTTCCGCCAATTCTTCCCGTTCCCGGTTATTCTACGGCAGTTTCCCTGTCAAGTCCAGGGCAAAGGGATTGGC
>CAZIDC010000302.1:2201-4326 GCA_964537885.1 uncultured Syntrophaceae bacterium
GGCAAAGGGATTGGCGAATCCCCCTTGAATTCTCCTTCACCTTTGGTAGAATAGGCTTTTCTTTTAGAGGATTCGGGAGACCGGATCGTTTTAGGACGCAAATCAAACGGCATCGCCCATGGCAACGAATAGCCCAAAACCTTTCCATTCCTTACAGGCCCTCTTTTTCGTTCTCCAACGGGGAAAGTTTTTTTACGTCTCAGGAATTACCTTAGCCATCCTTCTGGGGGGAGCAATCTCCCTTTATATCCTGGAGCACAGAGTCAACAAGGCCGTCGATAGTATCGGCGATGCCCTCTATTGGGCGATTATTTCCATGACCACCACCGGCTACGGCGACATTACCCCTTTGACGACGGGTGGGCGGGTGATCGCCGCGGTGGTTGTCCTTTCGGGGCTGTTTCTGCTTTCCATGGTTACGGCAATGGTGGCTTCCGTGTTTGTCGAGAAAAAAATCCGGGAGGGGAAAGGGTTGGAAACCATCACCTTAAAAGATCACATCGTGCTTTGCGGCTGGAACAACAATGCCGAAGAAGTCATTGAAAGCCTTCTTCGGGCCATGCCGGCCAAAAAAATTCATTTAGTCCTGGTCAATGAACTTGCCGAAGAGGAATTGGAGTCGTTGAAATTTAAATACCGGGACTACAACTTCAGGTTTCTCCGGGGAGATTTTGCCCACGAGGAAGTCCTGGCCCGGGCCAACATCGCCAAGGCCCGATCGGCCATCCTGCTGGCCGATACTTCAGCCCACCATTCGTTGGAAAAGGCCGACGAGCGGACCATTCTGGCCACCTTGGCCATCAAATCCATCTCCCCGGAAGTGAAAACTTGCGCTGAACTTCTCAACCCGGAGAACAAGCAACACCTGCGCCGGGCCAATGTGGATGAAATTGTCGTCCGGGGAGAGCATATCGGGAATCTGCTGGCCGGAGCCACCATTTCCCCGGGATTGCCCCGGATCATTTCCAGCCTCCTCTCCCCCGCAGAGGAGAACAACCTGTGGAAAGTGGCCATTCCTCCCCGCTTCATCGGCAAGACCGTGGCCGAACTTTCGGCCCATTTCCGGAAGGAGCACCAGGCTTTGCTCATCGGGCTGCTCAGGGAACGAAAAGGATTGGTTCTGGAAAACATTCTCACCGACGACTTCTCGGCCATTGACCAGTTTATCAAGCGGAAATTTGAAGAAGCGAATAAGGATTATTTCGGCAAAAAGGACCGCATCCAGGCCACTCTCAATCCTCCCGAAGATCTTATTCTTACCGAAGATGACTCGGCCGTAGTCATCTCGAGCCAGCGCCCCTGAAAGGAAATCGCCATGGAAGAAAAATTTTTGAAAGCCATTTCCATTTTCCGGGATCTTGAGGAAGAGGAACTCCGTGTGCTGCTGACGGCCACTCGCCCGGTCCGGTTCCCGCGCGGGGAAGTCATCCTCAAGGAAGGCGAGACCGGGGAGACTATGTATATCATGCAGGAAGGGATGGTCGAAGTTTCCAAGAGTCTGGTCATGAAGTGGGGGCGCGAGGATTATCAGGACCGGGATAAAATCCTCACCAAGCTCTCGGCTGAAGATCACGCCATTTTCGGGGAGGTTGCTCTTTTCGACCAGGGAAACCGCACGGCGACTGTTCTGGCGCTGACGGATTGTCTGCTGCTGGAGATTTCCCAGGACGACTTCCTGAAGTTGGCTGATCAAAACCCCCGCATCGGCTATAAGATCACCTGCAACATCGCCAGGCTCCTCAGCTCGCGCTTGCGCAAGGCCGATGAGGATACGATAAAATTGACCACCGCCCTGTCCCTGGCGCTGAACCGGTGACCGCGAAAGGGGAATGGGGAATAAAAAGATGGGGGGATGGGGCGGTTGTAAGCTCTATGTCGGCCTGAGGCGGACGGTTTTCACCGGAGTGGTGACTTTTTACGAGATCATCTAAATAGGATGATCTCGTAAAAAGTCCCGAGTCGCGTCATTGCGAGGAGTCCGCCTCAGGCGGACGACGAAGCAAACTCATGAAATCGATGAGTTAGAAAAGACGAGATTGCTTCGCTCCGCTCGCAATGACTCATTTTTGGACTTTTTACGAACTCATCAAATAAGGATGGAGAAAAGTTATGAAAATGGAAGTAA
>CAZIDC010000303.1:0-4321 GCA_964537885.1 uncultured Syntrophaceae bacterium
AAAAAATTTATCCCGCATAGTCAAATAATTAACCAATTCTGTTTTTAAATTTGGACAAAAATGGACTGAGACAATTTTTAATATTTTTTCTCCAGAAATATATATAGGAATATCAATATCTTATGATCAATATAGGCTGGTGTTGCCATTGGGTATAAGATTTGCAATAGCTTGGTTAGTTCTTATCTGGCGGTTAATAGCTCAAAAAAATGACGCGAGAGTAAAAAATGGCTCAGAAGGGAACGATACTGGTTGTGGATGATGAACTTGGACCCCGGGAATCTTTACGCATGATTCTCAAGCCTCTTTATAAGGTCTATACGGCTTCAGACGGGGAGGAGGCTCTCCAATATCTAAAAGGGGAAGAAAAGTTTGACCTCGTCACTCTCGACTTAAAGATGCCGGGGCTTAACGGCATCGAGGTCCTTAGGGAGATCAAGAGTCTTCACTTGGATTCTGCGGTCGTCATTATCACCGGATTCGGAACCCTTCCCAATGCCCATGAAGCCATTCGTTACGGGGCCGTTGACTTTATCTCCAAGCCTTTCAACGTTACGGATATCATTGCCATCGTCAGCAAGTCCATCGAGCGGCGGAATTATAATAAAAAAATTAAAAATTTGATCCAGGAGATCAAAAGCCTGCGGGCGATGGAAGATCACGAAGTCGAAGCGCCTCTGAAGAATTAGGAAAATCATTTCAGGATGCAGATTATCAGGATGAGTCCATGAAAAGAATTTTTTATCGGCGAGTTTCCATGAAAATCCGAATCCCGATTTATTCTTAAAAAGGATGCTCATATCAACGGAGAGGCTGTGCATCCTTTTCCCCGGTTTCCCCGGGGTTTCATCCCGCAGCCGATCCCCCTCCTCCGGGGCCAGGGCCATCTTCCCCCTGGCCCCCCGCCTTTTAATTCTCCTAATATCCAAAAAGTGATTAGTGTCAGTGTTGATGATCTCGTAAAAAGTCAGCGAGCACGTCATTGCGAGGAGTCCGCCTCAGGCGGACGACGAAGCAATCCCATGGAATCAAACACTTACAAAATACGAGATTGCTTCGCTGCGCTCGCAATGACCCCTTTTGATACTTTTTACGATTCCATCAGTGTTAGTGTCAGTGGAAAAGAAAAAATATAAGAGGCGAGGGCGTAATGAATAGGGTGTCGGGTGTCGGGAAGGGAAAGTCCAAACCATGCGCTCTCACGCCTTACGATTTCTTCTTATCATTCCAGCCGCTTTCTGAAGCGCAGAGAGCTGAAGGTGAAAACAGTTGCTCCGATAATGGCCAGGGCCAGCATCTGCGGCCATAAGACCTCAAAGCCGTTGCCCCTGAGGAATATTCCCCGGATGATAATCAGAAAGTAGCGGAGGGGGTTGGCGTAAGTCAGGTACTGGACCCCTTCGGGCATATTGGCGATGGGGAAAATAAAACCGGACAAGAGAATGGCCGGAACAAAGAAAAAGAACATGGTCATCATGGCCTGCTGCTGGGTCCGCGAAATGGTGGAGATGAAGAGGCCGATACCCAGGCTGCTGAGAAGATAGAGGGTCGTTGCCAAAAAAAGAAGAGGGATGGAGCCGCGAATGGGGACTTCGAACAGGAATACTCCCACCAGGGTTACCAGGGCCACGTCGATATACCCGATCAGGGCAAAAGGAATGGTCTTTCCGAGAATGAGTTCTACCGGCCGGATCGGGGAAACGATGATCTGTTCCATTGTGCCGATCTCCCTCTCCCGTACGATGGCCATGCAAGTCAGGATGAGGGTAACCAGCATGATGAGAAGGGCAATGATCCCCGGGACGTAAAAGTTGCGGCTCTCCAGGTTGGGATTGAAAAAAGACCGGGATTGGACTTGCACGCCCCCCTTCCGGAAAAATGGTTTTTTCAGGGAGGGGGGAATGTCCGGGAGTCTATTGAGGCGGTTTTCCAAAACCTGGCGGGAATATTCGGCGGCGATGCGCTGGGCATAGGCCATGACCACGGAAGCTGTATTGGAATCCGTACCGTCGACGATGATCTGAATGGCGGTCCCCTGCCGCTTAAGAATCTCGCGGGCGAAGCCTTCATCAATCTGCAGAGCGGCGCTGATACTTCCTTCGTCCATCCAGCGGCGGATTTCATGGGGATCCTTGGCCTGCCGGGTAATGCGGAAATATCCTGAAGAGGAGAAACGTTCGATCATCTCCCGGCTTTCCGGGGAGCGATCCAGGTCATAGATCGCTAAGGAGATATTGCGGATGTCGGTGTTGGCGGCATAACCGAAGACGATCAACTGCATGATAGGGGGAATAAAAAGGATGATGCGCATGCGGGGGTCGCGGAAGACCTGGATGAATTCTTTGATGAGCATGGTTTTCAGGCGCTGGAGCATCACCCGATCCTTTTCTCAAATTTTTTAAGAGCCCAGATGATCATAGCGGAGGCATAGACGGCAAGAAGAAGCCCTTCCCACCAGAGAATTTCCAGCCCGATCCCTTTAGAAAAAATCCCTTTGAGGATGGAAACGATGTAACGGCTGGGAAAAACGTAAGTGATGAACTGGATCAGCTTGGGCATGTTGGCGATCGGATAGATAAAGCCGGAGAGGATAAAAGTCGGCAGGTAGGAAATAAAGATGGAGATCTGGCTGGAGAGGAGCTGGTTTTTGGCGAGGATGGAAACAACGACCCCCTGGCTGATGGCGCCCAGCAGGAAAAGGCCGGCCAGAGAAAAAAGGAGGAAGCCGCTTCCCCGCAGCGGAACTCCGAAGAGAAACTTTCCCATGGCTACGGATAGAGCAAGGTCGAGCATCCCGATCGCGAAGTAGGGGATTAGTTTTCCCAGAATGAGCTCCGAGTTGCGGATGGGAGTGGCAATGAGCTGTTCCATCGTTCCCCTTTCCCATTCGCGGGAGACGGTACCGGAGGTCAGAATGGCGGCCAGGATTACCATAATGACTGCAATCAAGCCGGGAACGATAAAATTCCTGGATTCTAAGTCGGGATTGAACCAGATACGAATCCGGGGTTCAACGGGAGGGGAAATTTTTCCGACTCCGAGCTGGGCCATCTTGTGCCGCATAAGCTCTTCCGAGTAGAGGGCAACAATCGCCGAAGCATATCCGAGGGCGATGGTGGCGGTGTTGGCGTCCGTTCCATCCATGAGCACCTGGAGGGTTGCTTCCCGGTTGGCTTCGAGGTCCCGCGAGAAATTCGAGGGGATGACTAAGGCCATAAGAACCTGACCGCCGTCCAGCATTTGCTGTACGTGAGAATGGCTGCGGGCAACGGTATGAAGCTGGAAGTATCGCGAACGGAGGAAGCGATCGATGAGGTCGCGACTCTGGGGGGTTCGGTCCTGATCCCAAAGGACCGTGGGGATGCGATCGACGTCCAGGGTCAGGGCATAACCGAATAAAAGAAGGAGCAGGACAGGAATAGAGACGGCCAGAGCCAAACTCCTTGGGTCGCGAATGATCTGGAGCATTTCTTTCCAAGCAACGGCTTTGAGGCGGATAAGTTTCATATCCCCCGTTTTTCCTCTGCGCTATTCCCCGCATCGTTTTTTTCGACCAGGGAAACAAAAACGTCCTCAAGAGACGGCTCCATTCTCTCGAGGCGCCCGGGGGCGATCCCCTGATTGGCTGGGAGGGAGGGGACGAAAACGGCCGCGGGCCGATAGCTCGTTTTCAACTCGGCGGGGGAGCCCAGGGCGATGATTTTCCCGCGGTCAATCAAAGCGAGGCGGTCGCAGTATTCGGCTTCATCCATATAGTGGGTCGTGACGAATACCGTTACTCCTTTTCCGGCCATCTCGTAGATTAAATCCCAGAAACGGCGGCGGGAAAGGGGATCGACGCCCGAGGTCGGCTCATCCAGAAAAAGGATGGCGGGTTCGTGGATAATGGCGCAGCCCAGGGCTAAACGCTGCTTCCAGCCGCCCGCCAGGGTCCGGGTAAGGATCCCCCTGTGGTCTTTCAGCCCGGCCATTTGCAGCGCCCATTCTTTTCTGGCCAGCGCAATCTTTTTAGGGAGGGTGTAAATACCGGAGAAAAAATTAAGGTTTTCTTCCACCGTGAGGTCTTCGTAAAGGGAAAATTTCTGGGACATATAACCGATGTTCTGTTTGATTTTTTCCGTTTCCTGGAAAATATCGAAACCGCTGACTTTCCCCCGGCCGGCAGTGGGGAGCAGGATGCCGCAGAGCATGCGGATGGTGGTGGATTTGCCGGCCCCGTTCGGCCCGAGGAACCCGAAGATTTCGCCCCGTTTGACTTTAAGGGAGATGTGGTCGACGGCCGTAAAAAAACCAAAGGTTTTTACCAGCTCTTCAATTTCTA
>CAZIDC010000304.1:0-4319 GCA_964537885.1 uncultured Syntrophaceae bacterium
TGATCTCGGTGCCCTCTGTGGCTGATGTTTTTGGTTGCGGCTCTGCCGCGCTGTGTTCTCTGTGGTTAAATTTCTGTGGTTTCATATTTTATCCCCTCTTTTCATAAATTTTTTACCATTACCGATCCCCATAATTAAGCATAATCTAATCGCTCATCTCTTCATAGCCCTATTTTCCTAAAATACCACAAATAATCGACGGGAGAGGGTCCAGCAGGTCTGACGCACCTGTCATCGTGGGTATTATACCAAAGAGAATGTTTCGGTATCTAAGTAAAAAAAATCATCTCCAATTTAACTGAGAAGAAAACCCGTTTTCTTTCTGGAAAAGCCGTATTTTTGATCGGTTCTATGGATAGAAGACTTTTCGTATGGCCAAGTGGTTCCATGCCCAAGCAAAAAAGCATTCGCCTCGCCAAAAAAGGCGATGGTATAAAACCTTTTTCCAAGTATCTTGCTCACGAACACGGTTGGTTCGCCAAAGGTATGGGGCCTTCGCCCCCATATCCCACCGCTGACAATATCATTGGTTTAGTTAAAGAATTAATCCATTTATGAAAAAAGTAATTCGGTTCCATCCAAGAAAGTTTAATTATGCCAATGTTTCTGCCGATATTTAAATTATGAAAAACCGCTTCGCCTGCTCCGTTTATCTATTTTTATTGTTCATCTTTCCCCTGGTAAGGGGAGAGGCTATGGCAGAGAAAGAAATTCCTCCTCGGGAATCAATCCCCATCCTTCTCTATCACCGTTTCGGGCCTGTAGTTGCAGACAGTATGACCATGCCCATTTCCGTTTTCGAGTCACACCTACAATTTCTTCATGATAATGAGTATAAGGTAATAGCGATCCGGGAGCTTGTGGATAACTATTTCAAGCATGGAATTCCACCCAATCCGCGATCCGTGGCCATTACCGTTGATGATGGCCATATATCAGTCTATTCAGAGATGTTCCCCCTTATAAAGAAATATCGTATACCCGTGACCCTATTCTTGTATCCTTCCGCCATATCCAATGCCTCCTATACTATGAACTGGGAACAACTCAGGAAGATGAAAGATACAGGGCTTTTCGATTTCCAGTCTCACTCTTACTGGCACCCAAATTTCAAGAAAGAAAAAGAAAAGTTGAAATTGGCAGAATATGAAAAGTTTGTTGAGATGCAATTAAAAAAATCAAAAGAGACATTGGAGAAGAACCTCATATCAAGAGTGGACATGCTAGCCTGGCCTTTTGGGATCTATGACGGTTGGCTGATGGCGAAAGCGATAGAGGCAGGATATGGGGCGGCCTTTACGATCGATCGGCGCCAAGCCATTCTATCGGATCAGATGATGGCTCTCCCCCGATTTCTATTGACCAGTAAAGATCGGGGGAAGGTATTTGCAAGAATATTGGCCGAAGGGCAACCTAAAAGAAAATAAGGGGATTTTTATGAGAAAACGATATGGGGTTCTGTTTATTATTATTCTTTTCCTTTTCTTATGGATGCCCGGCAATGCCGCCGAAATTATGACGATAAGAGTTGTTGATTTTTTCACAGGAGAACGGATAAAGGGGGCCGTTGTTACTTTGAACAATGGATTCATACCGACCGACGAGCCAAACAGCTTTATTATGCCAACCATAGGGAATAAATTAAGGGTGAGAGCGAACGGCTACAGGATAACGGAGCAAATTGTCACTGGTCCTGTTATTCCCACACCCTACTCAGTAAAGGTAGTCCCTTTTACCCCCAAAGCCCTCTACCTTACCTTTTATGCCATCGGGGAAAGGTCTTTGCGAGAATCTGCCCTTAAGCTTATCCAAGAAACCGAACTCAACGCCCTGGTGATAGATATCAAGGGGGATAGAGGCATGATCCCCTACAAAAGCTCAATCCCCTTAGCTTCAGAAGTTGGCGCGCAAAGAATCATCACTGTAAAAGACATGGGGGGCATGATAAAATTTCTAAAAGGAAGGGGCATATATACCATTGCCCGAATCGTGGTGTTTAAAGACAATCCTCTGGCTCTGGGAAGGCCCGATTTGGCGGTGAGGACCCAAAGTGGGGAGATATGGCGGGATCGGGAAAACCTAGCCTGGGTAGATCCCTTCAAAAAAGAAGTATGGGATTACAACATCAACATTGCCATGGAAGCCGCGCAGCACGGGTTTGACGAGATCCAGTTCGACTATGTCCGTTTTCCTGATGCCTCTACACCACGATTTTCCATGCCCAACAACGAGGAAAACCGAGTAAAAGCCGTCTCTGAATTTCTCAGAGAAGCGAAAAGTAGGCTTAGACCTTTTAACGTTTTCCTGGCGGCGGATATCTTCGGATACGTTTGCTGGAATCTCAATGATACATCCATTGGACAAAGACTGGATGCTCTCGTACCCCATCTTGATTACCTATCCCCCATGCTTTACCCCTCGGGGTTCCAATATGGGATACCGGGCTATCGAATCCCTGTCGAAAATCCTTATGAAATTGTTTATCGAACCCTCAAAAGAGCCCAGGAGCGCACGAACCTTACTCCCAACCGCTTCCGGCCATGGTTACAAGCATTTAGAGATTATGGCTTTGATCGGAGGGGTTTCAATAGTAAGGAAATAAGGGACCAGATCAATGCCTCCGAAAATTTTGGTTCGCAGGGCTGGATGCTATGGAATCCACGTAATATTTATTCCTCGGATGGGCTGAGAAAACGAGAACCGGCGAACCTTATAACAAGCCTTGCCTCCACCGAGAAACCCTTATAAGATAATCAAGGATTCGGAAGAATCACCCACAAGGTAATTCCCCTCACCCTTCCCCTCTTCCGCCTTAGGCGGAGAGAGCGGGGCTGAAGGATAAAAGGGGTGGAAAAACAGTGAAACGACCTGGCGGGCTTTTCTCCATTTTAGGGTTTTGCTTGTTGATTGGGCTGCTGGATGGACCTTCCGCCCATCCCTCTCAGGTACTGAGCCCGGATCAGCTAACTCCCATCGCCAAGGTTGTTGAGCAAGCCATTCGCGCCTGCCAGATTCCTGGAGCCGTTGTCCTGATTGGGAATCAGGGCAAGATCGTCTACCGTCAAGCTTTCGGGTACCGTAGGCTAAAGCCAAAAAAGCAAGCATTGTCTCCAGAAACAATCTTCGATCTTGCCTCTCTCACCAAAGTAATCGCCACTACGACCGCTGTGCTGCAGCTTGTGGAGAGAGGACAAATCAGTCTCGAAGATTCGGCGGCTAAATATTGGCCGGAATTTAAGACAGGGGAGAAGAAGCAGATAACAATACGACAACTGCTCACCCATTATTCAGGGATGCCGGCCGGTCTTGACCTGAGGGGCAAATGGTCGGGATACGAAACGGCCCTCCAAAAAATTGTTGAGGAGAAACCCGTATTTCCTCCGGGGAAACATTTTATTTACTCGGATATTAATTTTATTATCTTGGGTGAGCTAATCCAGCGGATTTCCGGGCAGGCACTCGATGGATACTGCAGAGATCGGATATTCAGACCCCTCAGGATGAATCATACCTGCTTCAAGCCTCCAAAGGATCTGCATGCCCGCATCGCCCCTACCACGGGGAAGGGAATCGGGAGAGTCCATGATTCCCTGGCTTATAGGATGGGGGGCGTGGCCGGACACGCCGGTCTTTTTTCCACTGCCGATGACCTTTCCCTCTTTGCCCAAACCCTCCTTGACGGGGGGAAAGACCGAAATGGGCGTATTCTTAGCCCCTTCATGATCGAGAAGATGACCACGCCCCAATCGCCGCAGGATAAGATGCCCATGAGGGGGCTTGGCTGGGATATAGACGCCCCTTTCAGCTCCAATCGGACTGAATTGTTTGCAGCGGGTTCTTATGGGCATAAAGGCTACACGGGGACCGGGATCTGGATCGATCCCGTTTCCAAAACCTATGTTATTATTCTGACTAACCGGGTTTACCCGAATGAGAAAGGGGATGCCGAGCCGCTTCGGGCACAGATCCTTTCTCTTGTGTATGAATCGTTGGGGCCGCTTTCAGAGGAACAGACCCTCGGCAGCAGACCCGCCTTGGTGCATTATATGGAGCAAGTGAAGGTTCCCAGCGGGAGGTTACAAACAGGAATCGATGGCCTGGTTGCCAATCGATTTAGACCTCTTGTCGGGTTCAATGTAGGACTTATAACGAACCATTCCGGCCTTGATTCAGCAGCGAGGAGAACGGTCGACCTTCTTTACAAGGCCCCGGGCGTAAAACTATCGGCCATCTTCAGTCCGGAACATGGCCTGTCTGGGAGAGTGGAGGAGAAAGTTTCTTCAACCCAAGAGCCAGGCACAGGTCTACCCGTTTACAGC
>CAZIDC010000305.1:0-4318 GCA_964537885.1 uncultured Syntrophaceae bacterium
TTCGATTCCATCCTGGGCCTCTTCTCCAATGATCTGGCTATCGACCTGGGGACGGCCACGACCCTGGTCTATGTCAAAGGCAAGGGGATTGTCCTATGTGAGCCTTCGGTGGTTGCTGTCCGCAAGGATTCAAGGGGGGGGCGGAAGATCCTGGCGGTGGGCAAAGAAGCCAAGAAAATGCTCGGCAGAACCCCGGGGAACATCGTGGCCATACGGCCGATGAAGGATGGCGTGATCGCTGATTTCGAAATCACGGAATCCATGCTGCGCTACTTCATCGCCCAGGTCCATAAAGGGCGGACCCTGGTAAGGCCCCGGATCATCGTCTCCGTGCCCTCGGGGATTACCGAAGTGGAAAAACGGGCGGTGAGGGAGTCGGCCCAGTCCGCGGGGGCCCGGGAAGTTTATTTGATCGAAGAGCCAATGGCCGCGGCGATTGGAGCGGGTCTCCCAGTCAGCGAGCCTTCGGGAAACATGATTGTGGACATCGGCGGGGGGACTTCGGAAGTCGCGGTGATCTCCCTTTCGGGGATCGTCTATGCTCAGTCCGTGCGGGTGGGCGGAGATAAAATGGATGAGGCGGTGGCCCAGTTTATCAAACGCAAGTACAACTTACTCATCGGGGAGCGCACGGCGGAAATGGTCAAAATTCAAATCGGCACCGCCTATCCCGAAGAAGAGGTGAAGACCATGGAGATTAAAGGAAGGGATCTCGTGGCTGGAAACCCCAAAGTTTTGCAGGTCAATTCCGAAGAAATGCGCGAAGCCCTGACTGAGCCGGTCAATGCCATCCTGGAAGCCGTCAAGACCACTTTGGAGCGAACTCCCCCAGAGCTCGCCGCGGATATCGTCGACAAAGGGATCATCCTGGCCGGGGGAGGATCCCTGCTCAGAAACTTGGATGTTCTCTTAAGGGAAGAGACCAACCTTCCCATCACCATCACCGAGGATCCTCTCTCGGCGGTTGTTTTGGGATCGGGAAAGGCGCTGGACGAACTGGACCTCCTTAAAGAAGTTATGATCAGGGCTTAACAATCATGGGCGGGGAAAAGAAACGGGTAAAAGGACCGGGGCCATGATCGCTTGGTTGAAACGGTTCCGTCTCTTTTTCACCGCTTTTCTTTTTCTCCTTCTGGCCTTTCTCCTCCTCACCCTCCACACTGGAAAGGGGAAAGAAACCTCGATAGCGGAAAAGATCCTCCTGCAGATTTCCTTCCCCATCCAACAAAAGGTCTCGGGAGTATTCCTCTGGCTGAAGGACGTGAGGGAGCGCTATATCTTTCTCACCCGGGTGCAGCAAGAAAATCAGGAACTCAAACGTTTGGTCAGCGAGCTGCGCCAGGAGAACAACCGTTTCCGGGAATCCATTCTGGCGGAGGCCCGCTTGCAAAAGCTCTATCCCCTGCAAGCCGGACATTCCCCCAACGCCAGGATCGCTCAGGTTTTCGCTCGGGACCCTTCCAGCTGGTTCAAGACGGTTCTGGTCGATAAGGGGAAAAGCGATGGCGTGGCCAAAGACATGGCCGTGGTCGCGGCTGACGGGGTTGTTGGCCGGGTGGTTGAAGTCTCCAAGAATACAGCCAAGGTTCTTTTGATCACAGATCCCAACAGCGCCGTTGATATCATCGTCCAGCGTTCCCGCTCCCAGGGGATCATGGAGGGGAAGGTGGAAGAAGCGTGTATCCTTAAGTATGTGCAAAAAAGCGATGATGTTCAAGTAGGCGATACGGTAATTACCTCGGGGCTGGGGGGAATCTTTCCCAAAGGATTGGTGGCCGGTACGGTGACCCGAGTGGAGCGCAAACGCCCGGGCATTTTTCAGTATATCGAAGTTACCCCTACGGTGGATTTCTCCCGGTTGGAAGAAGTCCTCATTCTCGGCGAAAGTTCGTGAAAATTCCGGTAACGATTCGCAGCATCGAAAAACGAGATCGCTCCCAGATGAAAGACGTCCTCAAGGCTCAAAGCCATTTTAAGGCTATAGAGATAAAGATCGCCTTGGAATTGATTGATTATGCCCTCACGCAGTTAGGGCAGGAAGACTATAACATCCTCTGTGCCGAGGGAGCCGGCGGGGAAATCCTGGGGTATATCTGTTACGGGAAAGCCCCTCTTACCGATGCGGTTTATGACCTTTATTGGATCGTTGTCCATCCCTCTTCCTGGAAGCGCGGCGCAGGAACATCCCTTCTTCTCCGGGCGGAAGAAGATGTAAGACGCCAGAAGGCTCGCCAGATGCTGATCGAGACCTCATCTCTCCCGGCCTACGAAGCGCCCCGAGCCTTCTACCGGAAACATGGATATAAAGAACATGCCCGGATATTGGATTATTATGCGGTCGGAGACCACAAGCTGATTTTCGCGAAAGCCTTTCATCCGTGAAGAAGTAAGGAGCGACGGCGATGTTCAAAGCAGCTTTGGCGAAACTCAGAAATATCCACCGGGGAGAATCTCCTTTTCTCCAGCGGCCCCTCGGGCTGCAGACCCGGATTACCCTGTTGGTGGCGATGATCGTGGTCAGCGTCCTGGTCCTCTTCTCCTACTTGGACCTCCGCCTTACCGAACACTCTCAGCGGGAGCTCTTCCGGGAGAGGACGATCTACGTGACCCGTGAAGTGGATGCCAAAATATACAGCCTCAAGGACCTGGAAAACGTATCCTTTTGGGAGGGTGAAATCAACGCCTGGATGTACGCCCGGCCTTCCATCAAAGCCATTGACTTCTTTATCTTCCATAAAAACAGTTACAAAGTGCAGGCCTCGAGTTCGAGCGAGAAAAATCTGGGCCTCAGCCATCAGGCCCTCCAATCCTTGAAGCGCGACCTTGTCCTCTCTACTTTGAAAGAAAAAGACCGCCAATATTTCTGGGAAATCCTCGCCCCGATCCACGTGGGGAGGAAAATCGTGGGGGGCATTCGCATCATCACATCTTTGGAAGAAGCTGAAACTTTTCTGGCCAATAAGCGGACCCGGACGATTCTTTTTACCCTGATCAGCGTCCTTTTACTCGTTGTCATTCTCACCCTCTTTTTCAGCCGGGCAATCAATCGCCCCATCCAGCGTTTAGTGCGGGCCATGTCCGAGGCGGAGCAGGGCAAACTGAACGTGGAAGTACCCATTACCTCCAAGGACGAACTGGGCCTTTTGGCCGACCACTTTAACCGCATGCTCTCGCACATCAACCACTTCAATGAAGAGCTGACCCGGCGGGTGGAGACCGCTACTCACGAGCTTGCCCAACGGAACGAAGAGTTGCGCCTGGCCAATGAATCTCTCTTCCAGGCCCAACGGCAACTGATCCAGGGCGAGAAGTTATCCGCCCTGGGGCATATGGCCGCGACCATGGCCCATGAAATCGGCACTCCCCTGAATTCCATCTCTGGTTATATCCAATTGATGCTCGCGGAAGGAACTCCTTCCGAGGTGATGACCAGGCGCCTGAAAATTATCGAGTCGCAGCTAGAACGTCTAACCCAAACCATCCGGAACCTGCTCCACTCTACCCGCCAGCCGGAACCCCAACTTCAGGCTCTGGATATAAACCAGCTTTTGGAAGCCATCGCCAACCTCACCCAGCCGGGGATGTCGATGCGGGGCATTACCTTAATGAAGCAGCTTCATAATTCTTTACCGCCCCTCTCCGGAGACCCCGGCCTTCTCCAGCAAGTTTTCCTCAACCTGGTAACCAATGCCCTCGACTCTATGCCCGAGGGAGGAGTTATAACCCTTTCCACTAACTTGGTAGAGGGCTCTCCCCAAAATGGGCAATCCATCGAGGTCATAGTCCGCGACAATGGGAAAGGAATGTCGGATGAAGTGCGATCCAAGGCCATCGAGCCCTTTTTCACCACCAAGGAACCGGGCAAAGGGGCCGGCCTGGGATTAGCCATTTGTGATGAGATTATTCGGAGCCATCATGGCAAGATAGAGATTGAAAGTCAGGAAGGGGAGGGTTCCACCATCCGCGTGCAGCTCCCCGTTTTTCCCGTGGAGGTTCGTTGAGCCATGGCCCCCCGGATTCGCCTTCTCGTTGTGGATGATGATGAAATCACCTGTAATCTTCTGGAAGAGGTTTTATCCAAGGAAGGGTATGTGATCGACAAGGCCCTGAACGGCCAGGAAGCCATTGCCAAAGGCGAAGGGGGGCCCTATGACGTCGTCCTAACGGATATCAAAATGATTGGCTTAGACGGCATGGAAGTGCTCCGGGCTTACCGGCAAAAGAGTCCGGAAACGATCGTCATCATGATGACTGCTTTTGGTTCTATCGAAACCGCCATCCGGGCCATCAAAGAAGGGGCTTACGATTATGTTAGCAA
>CAZIDC010000306.1:0-543 GCA_964537885.1 uncultured Syntrophaceae bacterium
TTACATGTTATTCCGCAAGCCAAGGACCCGAGCGATCAGGCAGCTTAACAATATCTTCGTCGTCACTGGCATAGCTAAGAACGCTGTTGAAGATGCCCGCCAAACGCTAAGTCGAGGCCCTAGGACAAAGCTGCACTTTCCAATCCCTACAGTCCGCGATGACCAAATTGTGGCGGCCCGCAACCGAACAAAGATACTGTCGTTACTTGAGGAGGCAGCGACTCGAGACCTATATTCCCAGGCTCTAGTTCCAGCGGTCGCTGTTACGGAAGGCTTCTTAGCGGATATGCTCGCATTGATTTTAAGGGCGTTTCCCAAGAAACTGGGCGCGGGTGACAAAAAGGTCGATTTGAGTCTGATCCTTGGCGCAGAAACCCTAGAAGAGGTTTTATCAGAAGTGATCTCCAACCAGATTAATTCGGCATTCTATGCTTCCCCTGCAAAGTACTTTCAGTACATGGAAGAGACCCTTTCCATCTCGATCCCGGACGATCAAAAAGGCGAGTACGCCGAAGTCAAAGCAACACGGGACATCCACGTGCA
>CAZIDC010000306.1:553-4304 GCA_964537885.1 uncultured Syntrophaceae bacterium
CGAGGAATCCTGCCCGGTCGATTCCATCGTCGAGACCGACATGCACGAGTACCTGCTGGGGAAGCACTTCCTATTGACGAAGATTACTTCTCCTCAGCAATAGTATGTATGAAGGCTATAGTCCATTCCGTCTATACGGGTTTGCTGGAGAAGTACGGTAAGTCAAATGAACTGACAGCCCAACGCAGCACTGCAGCGGACGCGAAAAGAAGGCGCCGCTGAGTTGGTCGGTTGGTCGCGGGAGGAGACGCGGGGGGAATCGTAGCCCGTGAAGTTTTCTGTTTCAGAGCTCAAATCTCTGTCGATGGCGGTCCGATCGCTCAGCGCCCGGGAAGGTACAGCGCTGTCAGCCATGCTCCACCGGCGGCAACCGGACTTCTTTGAGATCATAGACGAGGTTGGCATGGACCCAAGGTGTGTCCGAGCGCATCGGTTTTGCACCATGTTCTGTGCGCTCGCGTTCGAGTACGCGGAGAGAGCTGCCGGATACCGACTTCCAAGGTACCTGGGAGATGCAATCCAAGAAGCAGCGGGCTTCATGGCGCGAGGCGAGGAGGCTCAAATCGGAAGAAGAGCTTGCGGATATCGGAAGCGAATACTCCGTCATGTACTCACACACGATGACTTCGACGAGGACGATACGGCGTGGCTCTGCACGACGATTTCAGCTTTCCTGTTCTTCGTGGAAAGGTCGCTCGGACGCAAAAGATAAGGACCACCCAACAAACGGCTGCACCGGATCGCCGATAAACCCGGCTCCAGGTGAGCCGCGTTAGGTAGAATGTTAACACAATATACATAATTCGATACAAAGGATTGCTTGAATGAAACTTTTCAGTTACTTATTTCGTTATCTGATCTCTTTTCTTCTTTTAATCCTTATGTATTCAATTGCAATACTTGTAGGACTTATAAGCCGATCTGCTGCATGGTTGATCATTGTCAACTGGGGTCGCATTTTTTTAAAAATGTTTGGAGTTGAAGTGATTGTCGAATATGAAAACCAATATTTTGATCCATCTTCAGGAGGTGTGGTGGTCGGACTTACGCAACAAAGCCTACTAGATCCAATAATCGGCCAGATAATAGCACCCAGAGTATTTATGTCAATTTGGAACATTGAATTCGCTCTAATCCCTTTTATTGGTTGGATATCATGGATTTTCGGGTGGGTGATTATTCGGCAACTTCCAAAGCAATCCAAGAGAAAAATTAAAAAAGCAGAATCTTATCTTCGAAAAGGTGGTTTAGTTTACCTTTCGATTGAAGGTAAACGATCTATTGATGGGTCATTGAGCTCATATAAAAAAGGACCGGCTGTTCTTGCAATCCGAGCAAAAGCTAAAATTCTTCCTGTAATACTCCATGGTTCTTATAATTGTCTACCCTATGGAGAATGGAAAATAAGACCCGGAAAAGTTACGGTAAAGTTTTTGAATGAGATTTCTACTGAAGGAATGAAATATGAAGATAGGGACTTATTAGTAAGCAAGCTTCGAAAACTTGCTGAGCATGAATTACTATTATGGGATTCAATCAAGAATGGATGAACTATTTCTTCCATTATTTGGCATCGTTAATAATTATAGAACCTAACCAATCGCTCCAGGTAACAGCCAGGGTCGAAGCGATTTGAGCGATTGTTGCTAAATTGAACATTTGTCGTTTTTTTACTGAGTTTAGTGGGGTCCCTGGCTGTCCGTAACAGTTTAGTCCTTATGTTACCCGCTTGCCATTGAGACTTCAACTTGAATTGTTAAAGAGTGCAGCTTGAGCCGTTGCCGTATCTGCGGTGAGAAGGGTTTGCAGAAACTCCCTTGGATGGACGCTCTGTCTTCTGGCAGTTTGCACCAGGCTGGGGAGAATGCTGTGGGTTTTCAGTCCGCTATCCGATCGGGTCCCGAAGCATATCTTGCGGAAGATCACCAGATGTCGGAGAGACTGTTCCGCGTGATTGTTCGTGGGCGGTACACCTGGGCGGCGGAGGAAGGTAAAGAGAAATTTCTGCTCGGGGCCTGCGAGATAAGCCCGGAGGGTCTCGGCGGGTTTGAAGCGAAGCGTCTGTTTGCAGATCTGGTTCAGTTCCGTGACGAAGCGTTTTTCGATCTTGGCCGCCGCCTTCCAGGGGAGTTCTCCGGATTTCAGCTTCTGCCCCACGTCGCAGAGTCGTGCGCATAGATCCCTGACGCGGTTGCAGAAGGGGCCGGTAGCGGGGTCCTTCTCCGCCTGCGGCAGAAGCGCATGTTCCCCGCTGATTTCCTTGGCGTTGGTGATGATATGGGCTAGGCAGACCTGCCAGTCCACTCCGATCCCGTTATAGGCCGCATACCGGTCGCGCACCAGCGTCCCGGCAAAGTCCTCTCCGAAGATGGTTTTGGCCACGGCGGCAGACCGATGCCGGTCGATATGAAAGAAGGCGAGGTTTTCATTCCCTGCGAACCATACAAAATGCCCCACGCCGTCACTGCGCCATGAGGTTTCATCGGCATGGACCACGTCGGAGGCTTTGATCTTCTCCCGCAAATCTTCATAGATCGGCGTCCCCCGTGCCGCTGCTTTGCGGTCGAACAGAAGGGCTGAAGCCGGAACAAACTTTAGGCCGAACAGCTCCTGGAATAACTCAGTCGTTTTTCGATAGGGAATCCCCATCCGATAGCGAAAATAGAGGGCCACGGATTTGGCGACCGGTCCGATAGGGGCGTTCAAAAGCTCGCCCTCGCCGGCCTGAACCACCGGGCGATGGCAGCGCGGGCACAACGCCTGACCATGCAGATAGCGGGTAACCAGGGTCCGGGGCTGGATGACGATATCTTCCTGAAAGTGCTCCGTGGTTTCCACCATCGGGGTCAAGTCCTCGGATTGGCAATGGGGGCAGATTGTCGGAGCTGGAACATGAACGGTCCGGTCTATCCGGTCCGGCTTGGGCCGCACCCATCCCGGATGTCCTACCGGCGCCCCCCGTTTCTTCTTTTTCCCCTCGCTGGGCAAGGAAGTACCCTCTACGTCCTTTCCGCCCCTCTCCTCGTCTTTTTTCTGATTCGGCTTAAATTGCCGATGATGCAGGGCCTGAAGTTTCGCTTTCAGTTCCGCATTCTCCCGCTCCAGAAGGCGGATCCGTTCATCCCTGGTTTTTAAGTCATCATAAAAGGCATCGATAATCCGCAGATGTTCCTGGTATACATCCTCGGCCCGTCGATACTCCCCCAGGACCCACGTAGTGGACAATCCGTCCAGATCCGGGCAGGAGTCCCTGTACGGGCATGCAAAATCATGGGGCGGGTAGGGAGAACGTGGCATACCTACTGGTTCTCCAGGTTCAGGATCTCCCAATTGACCTTGGAGAGTGCCTGGATAAGCTTCCAGAGCCTCTGGTAACGCCGGCCCATCTCTAAAGCCTTCGGGACAATGTCCTTTCGGACATAGAGGGTTTCGGTTTTCCCTTGCACCTTGGTCGTCAGGCTATGACCGGTCATGGAAGGGGACTTGGCGACCGTCCCGATAAGAAAGCTATCCAGCAAGGACCCAATGTCCTCCCGAAGCCGGGCCTGGCGCTTCTTCAGAATGTCTCTCCGGCTCATTGAGGACTCCTTTCTACATGAGTATTTATACTCATATTATGAAAACAAAAAAACGCCCACATGTCAAGAAAAATATGGGCGCGTGACTAAAAAAGTTCCAAAAGGACTAAACTGTTACCGATACGAAAAGAAAGGAAGTGGGGACGTTGATTCCTACGGTGCAATATGCTTGA
>CAZIDC010000307.1:0-4289 GCA_964537885.1 uncultured Syntrophaceae bacterium
GTTGCGCAAGGTTATGGAAGCCGCGGGCGAAGACCAAGGAATTGACACCCTTATCATCATTCAAATTCTCTTCTATATTCTTTTCCAAGTTCGCCACCGGCTGAGAATGGATGATCGCCCCCTCTCGCAATTCAGTTTCCAGCCGGAACTGCTCAAAGCCTGCGAAGATGTCCGAGCAAAATATCAGAAACCCATCATTTTAGTCCTGCCGGAAATTACCACCGATGCCCGCTTGATCGACCTGGAAAGCGAATGGCGCCGGGAGCGGGACGTCTATCAGGCTGCCGGCTTTCCGGTGTTCAAAACCATCGACCAGGCTGCCCGGGCATTACATCATTTGGTTGCTTTCCAGCGGGCGAAAGCAGGTTAAGTCTCCATATCTTATTAGGGGGTGGCCGAGGTATGATGGCCGTGGCGCTTGCGGCCCTGAATTTTTTGATAGACATACACCAGGGCTAAAATGCCGAGGCCGGCTAAATCCGACCTCCATCCTGGAGTAATGCACATGGTGGATCCAATTAGGATGGCTAAGCGCAGGAAGATATTCAGCGGGCCCGCCAGGTATCCCATAGTGGCGCATCCCATCATGGAAACGCCAATAGTCGCGGTGATGAGGGAGGTAAAAATCGTCCATCCCGGGCCCAGGAAAAGCAGGGAGGTGTTATAGATGAAGATAAAAGGGATCATATACTCAACCAGGGCCAGCCGCATGGAGATCCAGGCTGTTTTGACCCAATCTGCCTGGGCGATTCCCGCGCCCACGTAAACGGCCGCGCACACCGGCGGGGTGATGGCGGAAAGGATGGCGTAGTAAAAGATAAACATATGAACGGCGATGGCCTCAAAACCCATCATTTTAAGCGAAGGGGCAATAACAGCCGCGGCCAGGAGGTAGGCCGCCGTGGTGGGTACGCCCATTCCCAAAATCAACGTCACCACCGCCGCCAGGACCAGGGCCAAAAAATTATTCTGGCCGGCAATGGCGATGATAAATTCCGACAGCTTCACCCCGATGCCGGTGATGTTGATGAGGGAGATGATGATATTGGCGCATACCAAAAGGGGCACAACCTTGATCATGGAGCGACCGGCATCTTCCATTCCCTTGAGGAGTCGTATTCCCCGACCACTGATTTCATCGCCCTTGAAGGTTGAAAAAAGAAAAAGGAGGACTGCCGCCACGATCGCCCAGAAGGCGGAAGTCTCCGGGGTATAACCCTGCACGAGCAAGCCCAGGAGGATGAAAATGGGCACAAACAAAGGCACCGAACGGGAAAGTTTCATGATTTCCCGGAAAGTTTTAATATTTTCCGGTGGAACCCGGCCCAGGTTGCGTTTGACGCTTTCGAAATGAATGGCACTGAAGCAGCCGAGATAGTAAAGGTAAGCCGGGATGGCGGCGCAAAGCGCTACCTTGAGGTAGGAAATTTCCAAAATCTCCGCCATGATGAAGGCTCCCGCCCCCATAATCGGAGGAGTAATCTGCCCCCCCGAAGAAGCTGTGGCCTCCACGGCGCCGGCGAATTCGCTTCCATATTTGAGTCGCTTCATCATGGGGATGGTAAAAGTTCCGGTTGTGGCCACGTTGGCCACGGCGCTCCCCGAGATCATTCCAAAAAAACCGCTGGCCACGACGGCGACCTTGGCTGCCCCCCCAAAAAAGCGGCCCGTAGACCACAAAGCTATGTCGATGAATGTCTCACCGCCCCCGGTGAAAAGAATGAAGGCTCCGAAGATGATGAACATGGCCACGATGGTGGCCGAGATTCCGGTGACAAAACCCCATAGCCCCTGATCGCTCAGAAACATGATCTGGATCAGATAGGGAATGCTGAAACCCCGATGCCCCCAGTAAGACAGGGCATCGCCAATCAAGGGGATTTCTGGGATGTAGGGTCCAAGGTAAGCATAAAGGAGGAAAAAAAGGGTCATGATGGGAAAGAGGAGACCAATTGACCGGCGGCTTGCTTCCAGGGCCAGAAGGAGGGCAACGGACCCCAAAAATAGCTGGAATGGACTGGACTCGGCCGGGTTTTCCATAATCCAGTGGTATTTGATGATGATGTAAAGGCAACACCATACCGTTAGGGCTGCAGCCCCCACGTCAAAAGCCAGAAAGATATTTTCCCACCGCTTCTCTCGTTTGCGTACAAAGGGAGGAAGAACAAGAAAAGTTAAGATCAGGGCGAAGCCTACGTGGACGGCCCTTTGGCGGAGGTTGGGAAAAGGCCCGGCGTACCCGGTGTATATGTGGAACAGAACATAGCTTATGGCAATCACGCTAAGCATAAGCAGCCAGACACCCTTGAATTGACGGGCCGTGGCCGATATTTCCCGGTCTTCAGTCCTCTCTTTTTTCATCCCGCAATTCTCCCGCAGCCCTGGCAGTTTGTTGGAGCAACCCCGTAAAGGACTTTTCTTTAAAAAGCCCGACAGGGGACGTTTTGGGCATCCCCTATCGGTTCCGGAAATAAGCGTCTATTTTTTAGCTTCGGGGGGAACGGCACGTTCGGGGATTTTGACCCCAAGTTCTTTGTAAGCCCGGTAGGCGCCGGCATGGAGGGGAATCATCGTTACCTCCACAGTGTCTTTGGGCACATTCATTTCAGCGTGGGCCGGGAAAGCAGCCACAATCATGTCCCTTCCTTTCAGGATAGCCTTAACCATTTTATAGGCCAGGTCTTCCGGAAAAGTCTTCATGGCTACCCCGCAGACTACCATCCCCCAGCTATGATATTCCGGCTGCTTGGGCATGGCTTTGATTCCCCCTGCGGGAACCGTGAAAAAGGGGATGTAGGGAACGGCGGCCTTAACCTTCTTCACCTGTTCAGGGGTCATGGAGATCAGGCGGATCTTGGTTAAGGTCATCACGTCGAGGGTCGAGGCATCCAACTGTAATCCCGCGCCGGTCTTGACGTAACCGGCAATCCGTCCGTCCTTAATGGCAGAGACAGCGTCGGCAGTTCCACCTACATGGTAATCGGGCTTAATACCCAAAATCTGGAAGATTTCCTTGGTGGTTGCCTCGCTCGCGGAACCGCGCATGCCGGGATTGAACTTCTTTCCTTCCAGGTCTTCCAATTTGGTTACCCCGCTGTCCTCCCGGACTACATAATAGTCAATGCTCTGGGTATAGGCCCAAAGCATCCTCAGGTCGGGCGTGACCATGTTCTTCCACATCCCGATCCCCTTCCAGGCCTCGTACATGACTTTCTCGGTGACAATCGCTCCGATATCTATCTGGCCGGCGCGCATCCGTTTGACGTTATCCACCGAAGCCCCTGTTTCCGCCACGCTCGCATTGAGTTCGGGGACATAGGTGTTGATGGCTTTGGTGGCGGCCACGGCATAAGCATAGTGGCTGGAGCTGGTTTGGGTGGACCCGATGAGAATAAACTTTTTTTTCTGAGCCCAGGCCGGCCCGGCAGGACAAATAAAAGTCCCGCCCATAAATAAAAATATTAACATGAAGAAGATGGGTTTTGATCTTGGCATCTCTGTCCTCCTTTGCTGATGGGTGGTTGACCTATGTCCCTCTTTTCGTTTCTCATCTTGGCAGCTTATCCAGGATTTCGATGGAAACGTTCTTGGGCTCTTTCTTCAGCAACGTATTGAGCTGAAAGGTGTAGGTTCCTCCAGCCGGAATGGGTTTGGGTTCCCCTTTAGCTCCCGAAGCTGTTACCTGGAGCGGTTGGTCCTCGGCTTGGATCATCATGTAAAAAGGCTTTGCTTCTCCGGAAACATTTCGGACCGTAACATAAACATAATAATCCCCTGCCTTATCAGGCTTGAATTCTACTTTCTCCATCTTGGCTGAAGGGACTGATGTTTTTTGCAGGCCGCCGCCCGTGGCACAAGCCACGGCGAAAAGAATTCCCATAATTAAGACAAAGATTTTTTTCATATCCATTCCTCCTGTTATTGGAAAATATTTCAGGTATACCTCCGATCACCCCCTTTCTCCCCGCTTTTACCTTGTCCGCCAAATCCCCTGTCCCGGTGGAATTTCCTATAAACACCAGAGCCCTTTGCCACACAAAAAAGGGATCATAATGATTTCGGTTTTTCCGAGCGGAAGGATATGTCTTATATACCGTAATCCGGTCCAAAGTCAACTTTTAATTTACTCCTTTGAAATTCCGCCATAAGGACAACAGGAGGAATGAGGGGAGGGGGTTTTGAAAGTTTTAAAAAACAGCGGCGTGGTTCTTATGGGAAAAGGAATTTCCTTTCGTATTATTCAGGTAATCTGAGAAGAAGGAGGGAAAAAAGAGTGAGGTCCCCTGGAA
>CAZIDC010000308.1:0-4286 GCA_964537885.1 uncultured Syntrophaceae bacterium
CTTTATTTTGCCATAAGTCCGGGGGCTTTTCAAGCCTTTTTGCCGCCAGTTGATGGTTGCTTTTGGGGAGTGGATTTGCTAAACTGCAAAAAAATTTTTAAAAGGTGTAATGCTAAAAAATCTTTTCCGGCCATCGGGGCTTAAGGTTGCTCTCTTTTTGACCTTAATTGTGCTGGGGACTTTTTACCTGGATCCTGATTTTTTGTCTTTGCTTGAGCTGAAAACCCTTGACCTGCGTTTCCTATCCCGGGGAAAGATCCCCACCGCTGGCGAAGTGGTCTTAGTGACCATCGACGAAAAATCCCTCGATGAACTCGGGCGCTGGCCGTGGCCGAGGGTGCGGATCGCCGATCTCCTGGATGCCCTGGTAAAATACGATGCTAAGGTGGTGGGATTTGACATCGTCTGGGCCGAACCCGATGAAAACGCCGGACTTAAAACCCTCTCCGCCTTGATAAAAAAAGTAAAAGAGATGAAGGCCTCCGACCGGAATCTGGACCATTATCTTTCCCTGGCCATCAAGAAGGCCGACACCGACCAAACGCTGGCCGATTCCTTAGCCCGTTCCCGCCGGGCTGTTTTGGGCTATTTCTTCCATTTTTTTACCGGCGGGGTGCGGGAGAAGAAAAAGGGAACCCAGGAAAACCTCGCGCTTCTCTCCACTTATAATCTGGTAAAGTATTCCTCTGAGGAAGCCGTGGGGGTCCACCTCTTTCAGGCCGACTACGCCGAGGTGAACATTCCCATCATCGCCGAGGCTGCGGATGGGGCCGGTTATTTCAACATTTTTCCCGACCGGGATGGAACGGTGCGCTGGATTCCGCTGGTGATCAAGTACCGGGATAAACATTACTGCGCCCTCTCCCTGGCGGTTCTCCAGAAATTTTTAGACAATCCCCCGCTGATCCTGCGCATCGCCGAGTACGGAGTCGATGAAATCCGCCTGGGAGATCTCTCCATTCCCACCAGCGAAGAAGGAAGGATGCTGATCAACTACCGCGGGCCCCAGAAGACCTTCCCGCATTATTCGGCCACGGATGTAATTCACGGCCGGGTCCCGGCCGAGGCTTTTAAGAGCAAAATCGTCCTTGTGGGGGCAACAGCCCTCGGCATCTATGACATCCGGGTCACCCCTTTCGACCATATCTTCCCCGGCTTGGAGGTCCATGCCAATGTCATCGACTCCATCTTGCAGCAGCAGTTTCTCTACCGCCCAAACTGGGTCACCCTCTTTGACCTCCTGGCCATCATTCTTACCGGGCTGATTCTGGGTATCATTCTCCCCAGGGTTAAAGCCCTCTGGGGAGGACTTGCCGCCGGATTGCTGTTTTCCGTTTTTATTCTTTTATCCAGGTTTTTATTCAAGGAGCAGGGGGTCTGGATAAATATTACGTATCCTCTTCTCAACTTGATTCTGACCTACCTCGGGATTACGGGCTACCGGTATATGACGGAAGAGCGGGAAAAGAAAAAGGTCCGGGGAGCTTTTCAGTATTACCTCACGGCCTCGGTGGTGGAGCAGATGCTCAAAAACCCGGAGAAATTGAAGCTCGGGGGCGAGAAGAAGGACCTGACCGTCCTTTTCAGCGACATCCGGGGTTTCACCTCCATATCCGAACATATGACCCCGGAAGGCTTAGTCAGATTTCTGAACGAGTACCTGACGAAGATGACGGACATCGTTTTCAAGTACGATGGCCTCCTTGATAAATACATGGGGGATGCTATCATGGCTATCTGGGGCGCCCCCTTAGATCAGGCGGACCATGCCCACCGGGCCTGTTATGCCGCCCTGGATATGGTTCAAGAGCTGCGGGTTCTCCAGGGAAAATGGGCTGCCGAAGGCCTGCCCTATCTGAACATCGGCATCGGCATCAATGCCGGGCCGATGGTTGTAGGCAACATGGGATCGGATCGGCGTTTCGATTACACGGTAATGGGGGACAGCGTCAACTTAGGTTCCCGCCTGGAAGGGTTGAATAAAGTATACGGGACCAACATTATCGCCAGCGAAATGGCCTATGAGCGGGTAAGGGAAGAAATCCTCGGGCGGGAACTGGACTCGGTTCGCGTCAAAGGAAAGGACCAGCCGGTAAAGATTTATGAGCTTCTAACTCGGCGGATTCAGGCCTCAGTGGATCAGAAGGCCCTAACTGAAAAATTTCACTCGGCCCGAGCGGAGTACAGACAGGGCAACTGGGACAAAGGGCTTGCCGCCTTCCAGTGCATCCTGGACAAAGATCCGAATGATGGGCCGGCCAAGCTCTACGTCGAAAGATGTGCGGTCCTTAAGAAAAATCCCCCGCCGGAAGATTGGGACGGGGTTTACACCATGACCACCAAGTGAGCCTTGCAGGATGGGACGGCCAACGATAGCGGAGATAGACCTGGATGCGCTGCGGTTTAACGCCGGACAGGTCCGGGAATGGATCAAAGGAGAGGCGGAAATCCTGGCCGTGGTTAAAGCCGATGCTTATGGCCATGGGGCCGGGCCGGTGGCCCGGGAACTTGAATCTGCCGGGGTGAACATTTTTGGCGTGGCCACCGGTGAAGAAGGAAGGGAACTTCGCCATGCGGGTCTGTCCGCGACCGTTCTGGTTCTGGCCGGAATCGACCCGCAAGATTTGGGAGAGGTCATCCAGAGCGATCTTACCCCAGTGCTTTTTGACCTGGACACGGCTCGTCTGCTCGACCTCCAGGCAGGCAATCTCCGCAAGAACCTGACTGTCCACCTGAAAGTAGATACCGGCATGAGCCGGCTGGGGATTCCTTGGAGGGAATGGGAAGCGGCCGTGGATGTTTTGCCATCGTTGAAAAACCTAAAAATCGAAGGGTTGATGTCCCATTTGGCGATGGCCGAGAGCGAAGCGCCGGAGGACCGGGCCTTTACTGAGGAACAGATCAGGCGGTTCCAATCCTGCCTGGAATATATCGGCCAAAGGGGGATGGAGCCGCGTTACGTTCACTTAGCCAACAGTGCGGCTACAACCCTCTGGGAGAAAGCGCGGTTCAACTTAGTCCGGCCCGGCTTGATGCTCTATGGGATGCATCCGGCACCGCATCTGAAAAGATATATTTCACTGAGACCGGCCTTGTGCTGGAAGACTAAGATTCTTTCTCTCAAACGCGCGCCGGCGGGGGATTCGGTTTCTTACGGGGGGACGTATAAGTGCAGCACGGACAACCTTATCGCCACGCTGCCCGTGGGGTACGCCGACGGGTACAACCGCCGCCTTTCCAACCGGGCCGAGGTTTTAGTGCGGGGGAAAAGGGCCAGGGTTGCCGGCATCGTTTGCATGGACCTGACCATGATCGATGTCAGCCAAATTCCGGATGTGCAGGCCGGGGATGAAGTGGTCCTGTTAGGAAAACAAGGGACGGATGAAATCAGCGCGGTTGAGATGGCCGGGTGGATGGAAACCATCCCCTACGAAGTACTCTGCGGCATCGGCAAGCGGGTCCCGCGGCGCTATCTGAGAAGAAAGGGTTGAAACTCCGGTGGTGATTAACCTGTTCAACTTCATCGGTCTTTGGGTCCTGAGATTTCTGGATGAATCGGGGCGGGTGATGCTCCTTTTCATCAAGACTTTGGCCTTGACCTTTCGGCCGCCTTTCGATCTTCGCAACCTCCTCAAGCAGGTCGAAGAAGTGGGCATCAAATCCATCCCCGTCGTCCTGATCACCGGAGCCTTCACGGGTATGGTGTTGGCCCTGCAAAGTTACACCGGGTTCAAGCGCTTTAACGCCGAGGCTTTTGTGGGCACGGTGGTGGCCCTGTCCATGACGCGGGAATTAGGGCCGGTTCTTTCGGGACTGATGGTTTCCGGGCGGGTGGGTTCGGCTATGGCCGCCGAACTTGGGACCATGCAGGTTACGGAGCAGATCGACGCCCTCTACACCCTGGCCACCAATCCCATTAAATATCTGATCGTCCCCCGGTTCCTGGCTTCACTGATTATCATGCCCATCCTGACGATCTTCGCGGACGTTGTGGGCATCCTCGGGGGTTACTTAGTCAGTGTCAACCTTCTGGGGAGTAATCCCACGGTCTACATCCGGCGGACCTATGACTATCTGGACCTGGAAGACATCTATATCGGACTTTTAAAAGCCTGTGTTTTCGGCATGATCATTGCCATCATCGGATGCTACCAGGGGTTTAACACCCAGGGAGGGGCGGAGGGCGTGGGAAAGGCCACGACCCGGGCCGTGGTCATGTCTTCCCTCTTGATCCTGGTTGCCAATTATTTCATAACGGCGTTGTTCTTTTAGGGCGGCGGAAAAAG